>CAZOVQ010000030.1:6188-13532 GCA_964583195.1 uncultured Thiobacillus sp. | reverse complement strand
GTCGCGGAAAACAACGCCGCTGCCGTGCAGGGCTGGCTCGCAGACGGCACCCTCGTCCAGCCCGGCATCGAGGATGCGCAGCGCTGGCACGACGCGCAGCAGGTGTTCTGGGGCGTCGTCGTCGCGCCGTGGGTGTTGGTTCAGGAAACGGACGCAGGGGGCGAAAAAAAGCCCGCCTGAGGCGGGCTGTGCGAACCGGGTATGGCTCAGCGGAAATAGTAAACCAGGCCCGCCGAGAACAGGTCGACGTCGGCCGTGCCTATGGTGTCCTTGGCGCCGGCTTCAAAGAAATGTTCCCACTCGGCGCGTATACCTATGGATTTGGTGAGGTTGTACTGCATCCCCGCGCCCAGCGACCAGGCGATATCGGTGTCGCTCGTCACACTGCTCGGGGTGAAGCTCCCGGTTGCATCGACATCCAGAATGTTCATGCCGCCGCGCGCCAACAGACTGATGCTCGGGGTAATCGCGTAGGTACCCAACAATTGGAGGGTCACGCCGTTGGCTTCGAATTTTCCAGTCGAGGGGGCTTTGCCATCGACCTTGCCCAGGTTGGTGTAGCCCCCTTCCAGGGAAATGAATTCGTTGATTTCAAGTCCACCGAAAAGCTTGACGGCAAAATCTGAATCGTCGCAGGACGTGATCCCCTTGCAGGCACTTTCATAGTCGGCCTGGCCGAAATTCGCCCCCAGATAGGGCGTCAGCGTGAAATCGAAGAAACCCGCGGACGCGGGGGTGGACAGGGCCAGCGCGGAAGCGACGGCGCCGGCAAGACGGATGCTGCGCATGGGTAACTCCTCCTCGGTTTGTTTTGTATCGTGAAAAAATTGTTCAGGCCAGCAGCGCCAGCAGCGCCAGCAGCGCCTTGCCATAAATAAGCTTAATCAATTTTACCGGCATTGACCAGCCGGCCGCGGGTGCCGGCCCGCCTACATGGCAAGACTGTCCCTTACGCGCAACAGACGGGCGCGGGCTTCAGTCGCCACGCCGTGCACCGCCGGGTTGGCGACCAGTTTGACCATGATGCCGGGGTCGAGAAAAGACACGCGCACCTTGCCGTCCGCCTCCTCGCGCACGAGCACGTTGCACGGCAGCAGCATGCCGACGTCGGGCTCGGCGCCGATCGCCTGATGCGCCAGCGGCGGGTTGCAGGCGCCGAGGATGCGGTAGGGGCGCATCTCCACGTCCATTTTCGCCTTCAGCGTGCTTTTCACGTCAATGTCGGTCAACACGCCGAAGCCTTCGGTTTTCAGCGCGGCGCTGACTTTTTCGAGGGCTGCGTCGAATGGGCCGTTAATCAGGATGTCGAATCCGTATTCGCTCATGGTGTGCTCCAGCCGGAAAAAAACGAGCCGCCATTCTACACGGCGGACATGGCGCGTGCCGCACGGCCGGAAAACGCGGACGCGAAAAACCCCGGCGAACCGGGGTTTTTCGTCAGACTGCGGGGCTTATTCCACTGGCTGAATGTTCGATGCCTGCTTGCCCTTGGGGCCTGTCGTCACTTCGAAGCTGACGCGCTGGTTTTCCTTCAGGGATTTGAAGCCTTTGGCGTTGATCGCGGAGAAGTGCGCGAAGAGATCCTCGCCGCCATTATCCGGGGTAATGAAGCCAAAACCCTTCGCATCGTTGAACCACTTAACGGTACCCGTTTCCATCCTGTTTCCCATCCATCCTAATAAACACAAGTCGGGCGACATGCCCCATCTATCGACTCAAGGAAAAAGCCTTACCAGAGGTACCGCGTTTTGGGTCTTGAACCAACGGACAGGCGCATAGATAACACAGGCCGGGAAGAACGCCAAGGGGTTTTTTCGCATCCGGTTCATTTGACCTGCAGGAAAGTGCTGAACATGCGCAGGAAAGCCAGGATACTCTCGCGGTTGGGCTGCTGCATCCTCCAGACCAGCGCCAGGTCGTCGCCACCGCCCGGGGTACGGAAATCCTGCGCCTCCCACGCCAGGTGGACGACGTGGATCAGGGTCGTGCCGGCTTCCTTGCCGGGAACGAGGCGGAATTCGAAGCGGTGGCGCTGCCGCTGCGGCCCCGAGAAACCGTAGACGAGTTTCTGCGATTCGTCCGGATTGCGTTCGAAGCGTTGCTTGCGCGCGTTGTAGCGATAGTCGATCCAGTCGGTGACGGCGGCGAGATTCTCCGCGTCGCGCGCGGTGAATGTGATTTCCATGGCGCGCGCGGCTTCGATCAGCGCCGCCCAGGTCGCTTCGGGAGACGCTCGCACCAGAAGGGCGTTGCCCAGTCGTTCCGCCGTCCGCGCCGGGGTCTGCGCGGGCAGCACCGCGGGTGCGGGTGCGGTGGGTGCGAGCGGAGCGGCGGACGGTACGCTGGCAGGCGCCGCCGGCGCAGAGGGCGGTGCGGCAGGCTGGACAAAAGGCGGCGAGGCAACGGACGGAGCCGGCACGGGAGGAGGGCTCGCCTGAGTCGTGGGCGCAGTCGTGGGCGCGGGCACGATGGCAGGCACGGGCGAGAAGACGGGCGGCGGTACGGCAACGATGTGCACCGGCGCTGGCGTGGGTTCCGGGGCGGGGCTCGCCGGCACGGCGGCGGGCGGCGGCGCCACGACGAGGCTCACCGGCGCCGGGCTTGCGGTGGGCACTTCGACGATGCGCGTCGAGAGCGTCGCCTCGTAGGCGCCTTGTATGTGTTTCAGGAAGGTGCGCGCGGCACGCGGGTCGGGCGGCGCCTCGCGCCATTTGATCCAGGTGTAGTCGGGGTCGTCGGTGAAGCGGTATTCCTGCAGCTGCGCGTGGTCGGCAACCGCCAGGCGCGCATCCGTCCCGTCCGCCTCGACCTTGAAACGGAAGCGATGGTCTTCCATCAGAGGCGTGGCGACGGCTCTTTGCAGCAATTCGAGCTTGCTCATCGCCTTGCCGGTTTTCGGATCGACTTTCCAGCGCACCCATCCGGTGACCAGTTCGTGCCGGGCGGCGTCCTCGCTTTCGATCGGGATATCGAGGCGGGCGAGCAGTTCCTTCAGCGTGCGCCAGGCCGTGTCGGCATCGGTGCCGGTAGCGAACAGGCCGCCAGCCATGGTTTCGACGAAAGCCGCGCGGCCGGCGCCAACCGACAGCCGCGCATCGATTTCGACCGCGCGGCGCTCGGGCATATCTTTCGCCGCCTGCGCGGCGGGAAGCATCGCGCCGCCCAGTACCAGCGCCAGCAGCAGCCCGCGCCCAAGGCGCCGTGCGGCGCGCGAACTTTTCATGGCATTCCCGGGTTCGAATTCGGTTTCTGTTTTCATGCTGCTGCGCGTCATGCGGGCGTCCTCCGGATATGCGCGCATTGTACTGCCGCGCCTTCATAAAAAACGGGGCCCCGCGAGGCCCCGTCCAGGACTGGAGATCGGGATCAGTTGAAGATCAGCGTAGTCTGGATGCCGAAGCGGTCGTCGATGTTTTTCAGGATCGCATTGGCGGTCGGGCCGTTTGTCGCACGATCACGCGCCTCGGCGTCGCGCACCTGGTAGCTCGCGGTTACGCGTGCCTTGGGGTGGAACCAGTACTCCGCAGAGAAAGTCCAGTTCTGCTGGGTGAAGCCGCGTGCGGTGTCGCCGATGTTGCGATCCAGACGGTCCCAGCGGGCGTTCAACGTGGTCCGTCCCTCGATCGGCAGACCGATGTCGCGCAGATGACCGTCGATGTCGTAGCCGAGGTCGAAGGACCAGGCACGGCTTTTGCCGTCCACGTCGTGCGCCACGCCGCCGAATGCATTGTTGGCGTTGGCTACGGGCAGCAGAGCGCCGTCAAAGATCAGGCCCTGCTGTTCCTGCCATTCGGCCTCGAAGCGGATCTGCCCCAGGCTCTTGAAGGGTTTGTCGAAATACCACACGCCGGCGCCGAAGTACTCCTGCCGGTAATCGCGCTGACGACCGTTGCGGATGATGTTCTTGCCGCCGGTCGTTCTACCCCCCGAAGCCGTCACACCCGACGTGAAGTTGGCATCGCTGTTCAGCCCGATATCGGACACACCGTTGCCGTCAATGTCGTCGTTGAAGCTGATGTCGCCGTTCTGGTACCAACCGTAGAGCATCAGCTCATGCCGCCGGCCGCCGCGCGTTTCGTCGAACAGCTTGGCAAGCGAAAGCCAGGCATAGGCGCGCTTGTTTTCGTCGCGGTCGAGTTCACCGATGGTGCTGCCGTTGCCCAGCGCGACCGAGTAGGTGAATTCCAGCGGGCCACCGCCGAGGAAGGGGTCCTTGAATTCGGCCCAGTCGAAAATTTCGATACCGATATCGCGCGCGGCGTCCACGCCGGTGCCGCGGAAATTACCGATGCCGTTGTCGACGGTGCGGCGGCGGATGGCGAACGCATCGGTACCCTCGGTGAAGAAGATGTGCGGACGGTTCACTGGGGTGCCGCGCGAGAGTTCCTGCGAGGTCTGCGAGAACAGGAACTGACCGACCCGGATACGGGCCCCCAGATTGGCGTTGCCGTCATCGTCCGTGCCGCGCGAGAGCTGGTTGAACGTGACCGAGGCGTCGAGCAGGTTGGCCGCGCCGTCGCTGCCGCGGGTGACGCCGTTCTGGCCCCACTCGGTGAGCACGAAGTAGTTGATGTCGTTGGAAATCGGCGTCATGGTGCCGCGCATGCCTACGCGCGCGCGTCGCAGGAAAAAGCTGCTTTGCGAGCTGCGATCGGGCTCCAGCGTGCCGGCCACGGGGATATCGCCGTTAAAGTTTGCCGTTCCCGCCGGTTGTCCCGGAACAGGGAGCCCCTCGATCCGGTCACTCGTATCCTCGACATAGGTCGGCTGCAGGAAACCCCACACCTGCAGGGTACGCGCGGTGCCGCCGGGCTCGGTGCCGCGCAGCTTGAACCAGTTGGCGGCCTGGGCGCTGCCGGCAAAGCCGAGGCCCAGCGCCAGGGTGAGCGCGCTTACCGCGCAAGCGGGTTTTTTGAATTGCTTCATCTAGGTTCTCCCTTCGTTGAAATAAATGCAACCCGCGCCGCCGGTCGATCCGGCGGCGCGGATTTCAGGCCGGCCGGAGCCGGCGCAAGACCGCCCGCGTCACGGACGGATGAGCGTCCAGCCTGCTTCGGACAATTCGTTCAGACGGACGATGCCGCCTTCGACCACCTTGGACGAGGCATTGAGCTGCTCGACCGGGCGCCCCATGCCGCGCATGGTGTTGGCGCAGGCCGAGAAGGTCGCGCCGCTGCCGGCCAGTTCCTTGATCCGTGCGTAGTTTTCATTTTCCTTGAACAGGAGACGCAGGCCCGGGCCGTAGGCGACGACCTCGAACACCGCCTTGTCGCCGTAAATCGCCATGGCATTGCGCAAGTTGTTGAGGACTAAGGTTTGCTTGGCTTCGTCGCCATCGGAAATCTGGAATACGAAGAAATGTTCAGCGAAGGGCTTGCTGTCGGGCGCCTTGGGCACGGGGCCCAGCCGCTCGGGGTGGTAGAGGTCGGCGGACGGCTTGGGGGTGTAATTGAGCGGCCCGGCCAGCGCCTGGCCCGCCAGCGCCCCCAGACCGACCGCCACGGCCAGCGCCACGCTCCGTCGGGAAAAATGTGTGAGTCTGTTCATGCGTTCTCCTCGTTTGGACAATGTCGGCCCGGGCAACACCCTGTCGCCCCGACAGGCCTGATACGCCGTAATTTGTCAGCGTCCAGCATAAGACGCGCGGGCAGTGTAAATTATTCCAATTGATCGCGTTTTCGAATATTCAAAAACACTTTTTATTGGATGTGGCCTCTGATGGCACATCGGCAAGGTATGGCCGACGGCCTGCAAGCCTTGCCCTGGCCGGACAGGATTCCGGCTCGAAATCGCTGTACGGCATTTTCGGAAAACCTGATGCGTTGAACCCGTGGCATCCATTTGCGCCGGCGGCGCCGATTGCGGTTTGCGGATCGCCCGCGTTACGATGACCGCTTGCCATCCGGCGGAGCTGGTGCCGAACATGTCACGCGAACGACCGAACGATCAGGGCGGCGCACCGTTGCACGCCAGGCTGCGCACGTGGCGCGGCACGGTGCTGGGGTTCGGCACGGCGCTGGGGTTCGCTGTGGCAAGCACGGCGGGCGCCGGCGACATCGCCCACAGCGACGCCTATCTGCGCGGCATGTTTCTCTATCAGAACAGCTATGACTACGCACGCGCGCGGGCGGAATTGCTGCGCGCGGCGACGCAGGACGGTCTGCCGGAAGCGGCTTTTTATCTGGCCGAACTCTACGAGAGCGGCGTCGCCGGCTCGCCGCCCGACCCTGCTGCCGCGAGACGCTGGTATCTGTTTGCGGCGGTACGCGGCCACCTTGCCGCGCAGCAGAGGCTGGCGGCCCTGTATACGCAGGGCAAGGCGCCAGCGGAGGCGGAAGCCGCCTTCATCTGGTATCAGCACGCGGCGGAGCAGGGCGATATGCTGTCCATGTACGCGCTGAGCCAGGCGTATGCGGCTGGACGAGGCATCGAAGCCGACCCTTACCTGGCCTACAAGTGGTTGTCCATCGCGACCTCGTTCGGCCACCCTGACGCCGAAACCGGCCATGCGCAGCTCGCGCCCCGGTTGACGCCGGAAATGCGCGCGCGCGCCGAAGCCGAAGCCAGGGACTGGGAACGCGACTGGCTGGCGCGCCGACCACACACGACGGAAGCGTCCAGCGACTCGCCCGAGTAGGCATTTGATTCGCCTGCTGGCGCAGGCAGCGGGTCGAGAAACACCTTCAGGCCGCGCGCAGCACGCACGCCCGCGGGCGATCATCGGCACCGGCCATGCGCTCCGCTTCGGGCTGCGCCCCGCCCGAGAGGCCACGCTGCCCGCCCACTTGGAAGAACGCGATCTGCTCGTCGAGAAAGCGTGTCTGGTCGAGGAAGGATCGGCTTGCGGTAGCAACCTCATGAACCACGGCCGCATTCTGCTGGGTCACTGCCTCCAGTTGCACGACGACTTCGTTGATCTCGCCCAGACCTTCGGATTGCTCGGCGTTGGCGTGCGCGATTTCGCCGATGGTTCCGGCGACTTTCTGCACATCGGCAACGATGCTGGAGAGCAGCTCGCCCGATTCGCGGACGATGGCCGAACCATCGTGCGCGCGCGCCACGGCATCGGACACCAGTTGCTTGACTTCATGCGAGGCTTCGGCGGAACGTTGCGCCAGCCCGCGCACTTCCGCGGCGACCACCGCGAAACCACGTCCCTGTTCGCCGGCACGAGCCGCCTCCACGGCGGCGTTCAGCGCCAGCAGGTTGGTCTGGAAGGCGATACCGTCTATGGTGCCGATGATTTCCGATATGCGTGCACTGGCGGCGTTGATCCGATCCATGGCGCCGATGGCGCGCGCGACGAGTTCGCCACCGTTTTCCGCGCGGCTGCGTGTCCGGTCA
>CAZOVQ010000030.1:0-6178 GCA_964583195.1 uncultured Thiobacillus sp. | reverse complement strand
CCATGGCGCCGATGCGCGCGCCAAGCCAGCGTGAAGCGAAGACGGCGAACTCGCCCGAACCCGCCTGCTTGCGTTCGCCGCCGTTGTAGTTCACGCCCAGCGTGATGCCGCTGTCGCCAAAGGCCCAGGCGCCGCGCGCACCGTAGATCAGCTCGTCGCCGTTGCCCGCAAAGTTGCCGCCGTAGGTATGCCAGGCCAGGCGATGCTTGTCGAAGAACTTCTGGCCGTGTAGTTCGCCCCCGGTGGTGAAATTGGCGAACAGGGTGTCGCCGCCGAAGGGCCGCAGGAACTGCGGCTGCTCGGGGTCGAGCAGCCAGGATGCTCTCACATCTCTCCCGCTCAACCTGTTAATCAGCGTTGCACTTCGAATTTGAACTCGCGTCCGATTTTTCTGTAGACGGGAGGGAAAGTATTCCCGACCGCGCCCGGTACCCCGGCCTCGCTGCAACGGGTATGGCGGGTGTCAGGCGGGCCGTATGAAGTGCTCGCGGTAGTATTTCATCTCGTCGATGGATTCATATATGTCGGCGAGCGCTTCGTGCCTGCTGGATTTCTTGAAGCCTTCGGCGAGTCCCGGACGCCAGCGTTTGGCCAGTTCCTTCAGGGTGCTGACGTCGAGGTTGCGGTAATGGAAGAATGCTTCCAACTGCGGCATGTAGCGCGCCAGGAAGCGGCGATCCTGGCAGATGGAATTGCCGCACATCGGCGAGGCCTTCGCCGGCACATGCTGCTTGACGAAGGCGAGCATCTGCGCTTCGGCGTCGGCTTCGGCAAGCTGCGAAGCTTTCACGCGATCGATGAGGCCCGATTTACCGTGCGTGCCCTTGTTCCAGTTGTCCATCGCGTTCATCACGGCGTCGGGCTGGTGCACGACCAGGACCGGGCCTTCGGCGACGGTGTTGAGATCGGCGTCGGTGACGACGATGGCCAGTTCGATGATGCGGTCGGTGTCGGGCACAAGACCGGTCATTTCCATGTCGATCCAGAGCAGATGGGTGGAGGTGGGCGCCATGACGGGATCCTGAATTGAAGAGCCCGCATTTTCGCATAGCCCCTCGTCGGCACGGGGGTGACGAAGCACGGGCTTGCGGCCATAATCCACGCATCCTGTTCCAGGAGCCGTCATGAACATGCTGCTGCCACTCGCCGTCATCCTGCTCGCGCTGCCCGCCGCGGCGGCACCTTTCGACAAGGGCGACCCCAAGGCCGGTCGTGCGCTGCACGACAAGAGCTGCACCCATTGCCACGTCGGCATGTTCGGCGGCGACGGCAGCGGTATCTACACGCGCGCCGATCGCAGGTCGAAAACCGCGTCGCAGCTCTCCGCCCGGATCGCGGGCTGCAACGCCAACACCGGCGCGGGCTGGTTCCCGGAGGAAGAAGCCCACGTCGGCGCCTATCTCAACCGGGAATTCTACAAATTCAAGTGAACACCGCATCCATCGGGGATATGCCATGACTACCGTCGTCGAAGAACTCGTCCGCAGGAAATGCGCGCCCTGCGAAGGCGGCGTCGCCGCGATGACCGAAGCGCAGATCGCGCCCATGCTGAACGGCCTCGTCGGCTGGCAGCGCGACGGCATGAAAATATTCAAGGAATACAGGTTCAGGGACCACTACCAGGCGCAGGCTTTCTGCAACGCCGTGATGTGGGTGTCGCACCGCGAGGATCATCATCCCAGCCTCGTCGTCGGCTACAACACGGTGAAGGTCGAATACTGGACGCACGCGATCGGCGGCTTGTCGGAGAACGACTTCATCTGCGCGGCCAAGGTCGATACGCTATTCGAACTCTGATCCCGTGCCTGTCGAGACCGGGCAGGTGGTCGCCGCGCACAGCCGGCGCTTCATCGTCGAGACGGCGACCGGCCTGCTACCCTGTCAAGTCAGGGGGCGCCATCTGCAGGTGGTCTGCGGCGACCACGTCGCGCTGCGTCGCGATGGCGACGCCGGCGTGATCGAGACGGTAGGGCCGCGCCGCACGCTGCTTTATCGTTCCGACGCATTCAAGACCAAGGCCATCGCCGCCAACGTCACCCAGCTTGCGGTCGTCGTGGCGGCGCGGCCGAGCTTTTCCCCTGAACTGGTGCAGCGCTGTCTGCTCGCGGCCGAGGATCAGGCTCTCGCCAGCCTCGTGGTGCTGAACAAGATCGACCTGCCGGAAACGCCGGCGGCGCGTGCACTTCTGGCGCCGCTCGCACGCATCGGCTACCCGTGCGTCGAACTGTCGGCGCTCGCCGACCTGTCGCCGCTGCTTGCGCGTCTGGCGGTCCACACCACGCTCATGATCGGCCAGTCTGGCATGGGCAAGTCGACGCTCGTCAACGCCCTTTTCCCCGCCGCCGCCGCCGCAACGGCCGAGTATTCTGAAGCGCTCGACAGCGGGCGCCACACCACCACGCATACGCGTCTTTATCGGCTCGACGCCGGTTCGGCGCTGATCGATTCGCCCGGACTGCAGGAATTTGCCCTGCAACATCTCGACGCCGATGCATTGGCGCACGCCTTCATCGAATTCCGGCCTTATCTTGGCCGCTGCCGTTTCCGTGATTGCCGGCACGAACGCGAACCCGGCTGCCGCCTGGTCGAGGCCGCCGAAACGGGGGCCATCGATCCGGCACGGCTCGAACTGTTTCGCACGCTGCGCGCGGCGCAGCACAGGGGCGCACAAAGGCTATAACGCAAACAGCGCAATTCCCGGAGACCCGCATGAAAACCCTGTCGATTCTGTGTACCGTCTGCTGGCTGCTCGCCGCCTCGCCCGCCGGGGCTGCCGGGAAATGGGTGCAGACGCCCTATGCGCCACCAAAGGTGTTGTTCGAGTTCTACTTCGACGATCCGCAGAAAATCGGCAGCGCCCTGTACTGGGTGCGCGCGCTGACTAACCCGCTGACCGAGGCACCCTACGATTACCCGCCCGAGGATTTTTCCATCGTGGTGGTGATCCACGGCACCGAGATCGTGACCGTGGCAAAACACAACGAGGCGAAATACCGCGAGGCGGTCGAGCGCATGCGCTACTACGCCGATCTCGGCGTGCGCTTCAAGGTGTGCGGTCAGGCGGCCGAGGACTACGGCTATGCGGTGAAGGATTTCCAGGATTTCGTCGAGGTGGTGCCCAACGCCATCACCGAGCTGGCGCACTGGCAGCAGCAGGGCTACGCGCTGATCGTGCCGCAGATCATGGACAAAAAAGTCGATATCGAGTCGATCCGGTAGCGCCTTGCCGTCATTTGCAGACCAATATCAAATATCACAGGGAGGCAAGAGAGGTAAGGGAGGATTCTAAATCTCCCTTCCTCCCTTACCTCCCTGTGAAATCCAAACCCTGCTGATCGGGCACCTCGCCGGCCAGTGCTATGCGTCACTCCGGCCAGTGCTTGATGTAGCGTTTCAACAAGCTGTTCTCGAAGTTGGCCTCCTTGAGGCAGGCGCGCGCCACGTCGTGGAAGGAAATGATGCCAAGCAGCTTGTTGCCGTCGAAGATGGGCAGGTGGCCGATGTGCGATTTGGTCATCACGTCGCGCGCGTAATCCACCGAGTCGTCAGCGCTGGCAACCACCGGCTCGGTGACCATGATGGTGCTGACCTCGGCATCCTTCAGGTCGCAGCCCTGCTTGACCATGCCCTGCACCACATCGCGCTCGGTGAGCAGGCCGACCATTTCGTCGTTTTTCATGACCACCAGCGAGCCCACGCCGAGCTCGACCATCTTGCCCACGGCGTTCTGCACCGGATCGGTGGGGGCGATGCTGTAAATGGTGTCGCTCTTGAGGGTAAGAATTTCACGAATCTGCACGGCAGTCTCCAGGTCGTCTTGGTGTTGGTGAGATGATACGGGCGGGCTCAGGCTCTGACCAGCCCGGCTTCGACTTTGGCGCGCACGGCAGCACCGGCCAGCGTCTCGATCAGCGTCAACGCAAATTCCATGGCGGTGCCGGGCCCCCGCGAGGTGATCACCGGTCCGTCCACCACCACGGGGTCGGTGCTGACCCTTACCCCGGTCGGATTCATCGCGTCGAGAAAGCCGGGGTAACTGGTAGCCGCGCGGCCTTCGAGCACGCCGGCCGCCAGCAGCACGGTCGGCGCGGCACAGATGGCGGCGGTGTAGCGGCCGGCCGCCGCCATGCGCCGGATTACATCAAGAATACGGGCGTCTTCCCGCAGGTGCTGCGCGCCCGGCATGCCGCCCGGCAGCACCAGCATGTCGTAGTCGTCCTGCAGGGCTAGGTCGAGCGTCATGTCGGGCACCAGATGCACCCCACGGCTCGCCTTGACGATGCCGGGTTTCAGGCCCGCCACCACGACCTCGATGCCGGCTCGGCGCAGCAGGTCGATGATCGTCACGGCTTCGAGTTCCTCGCATCCGTCGGCGAGGGGAACCAGCACTTTGGCCATGTAGCCTCCCGGCGGTCAGTCGCGGAAATTCTGGTATTGCAGCGGAAAGTCGGTGATGCTCTTTCGCACCAGGGCAATGGTGTCCTGCAGCACGTCGCGCTTGGCACCCGACACGCGCACGGTGTCACCCTGGATGCTCGCCTGCACCTTGAGCTTGCTGTCCTTGATGCATTTGACGATCTTCTTCGCCAGCTCGGTTTCCACCCCGGTCTTCACCGTGACGCTGCGCTTGACCTTGTTGCCCGAGACTTTTTCCACGCTGCCAACGTCGAGGCATTTCACGTCGACGCTACGCTTGGCGAGTTTCTGCGAGAGGATGTCCTGCACCTGATCGAGCTGGAATTCGGTGTCCGCAAACAGCGTCAGCACGTAGTCGGCCTGCTCCACGCGCGCACCCGAGCCCTTGAAATCGAAGCGCGTCGACACTTCCTTGTTGACCTGGTCGACCGCATTGCGCACTTCCTGCTTGTCCACTTCGGACACGATGTCGAAACTCGGCATGGTCAGCTCCCCTCTTCCAATACGTGCAACTCGACCGGCGGACCGGATTCGTCATGAAACTCGCACGCCGCCAGCACTCCCAGGCGCGCTATTTCACCGGCATCCCTTGCGGGGTCG
Source organism: uncultured Thiobacillus sp. (assembly GCA_964583195.1). Classification (GTDB taxonomy): domain Bacteria; phylum Pseudomonadota; class Gammaproteobacteria; order Burkholderiales; family Thiobacillaceae; genus Thiobacillus. Next base: position 1,162 of record CAZOVQ010000030.1, on the reverse strand, counting down.
GCATATGCCGCGAACATCGCGCCCAGCGCATACGGGCTGCCCGAACCGTAGGCATAGAACTTCGAGAATTGCTGCACGGTGCGATGGGCCGACACGCCGAAAATTCCGTGACGGTTGGCGATCAGCACGTCCATGCGGGAGGATTCGAGCTCGTCTTCCTTGTCTTCCTCGGCCTGCAGGAAGTAGTTGTCCTTCAGCGCGCCGTGCAGCGTGTTCCACGTGCGAAAGATTTCCGCCGGATTGGCAAACGCCGGCGGTGTCTCCAACCCCGAAAAATAATCCGTCAGGATCAGGTGCGCCGTCGCCGTGCCGGTAATGCCGAGCAGGCTATCGCCCACCCGGATGATCTTGCGGTGATTGACGATGTAGTCCGCCGACTCCTTGCCGCCGCCCCACTTGGTCAGCGTGTCGGCGGCAATGGCGATGCGGCCATTCTTGCGGACGACGGTGACGGTAGACATGGGCGCGCTTAACCGAAATGGCAGACGTAGTGATAGGGCTCGCCCGTCACTTCGATATCGAAGCTGGAATTGGCGGGAATGCTGAACGACTCGCCCTCGGGGCAGGTTTTCCAGTCGCAGCCCTTGAGCCGGTAGCGGCACGCGCCGGCGACGGTTTCCATGATCTCGGGCGCGCCGGTGTTGAAGGTGAGCGTGGCCGGCAGAATCACGCCCACGGATTTTTTCGTGCCGTCGGCAAGCTGGATGGAGTGCGAGACGCACTTGCCGTCGAAGTAGACGTTGGCCTTGGCGACCACAGACACATTGTTGAACTGGGACATGCTTATTTTCTCCGTGCGTCAAGTTTAGCGGCGATGCGCATGCGCAGCGCGTTGAGCTTGATGAACCCCCCCGCATCCTTCTGATCGTAAGCCCCCGCATCATCCTCAAACGTCGCAATCGTCGAATCGAACAGCGAATCGGTCTTCGAGTCGCGGCCGACGACGATGACGTTGCCCTTGTAGAGCTTCATCCGCACCGTGCCGTTCACATGCTGCTGGGTATGGTCGATCAGCACTTGCAACGCGCGGCGCTCGGGCGACCACCAGTAGCCGTTGTAGATCAGGCTGGCGTAGCGCGGCATGAGGTCGTCTTTGAGGTGGGCGACTTCGCGGTCCAGCGTGATCGACTCGATGGCGCGGTGGGCTTTCAGCAAAATCGTG
>CAZOVQ010000029.1:0-14404 GCA_964583195.1 uncultured Thiobacillus sp. | reverse complement strand
GTTCCCGCCCGGGAAAACCGGGGGCCGGGCATGACTCCCCGCTCTCCCGCTTTTCTTCCCCCTTCCGCTCTTCCTCGATAGCTCCGCGCGGGCCTGCCGCTGTGGGAGAATCACGCCTGTTCGTCGCTTCAATGCTGCAAGACCCGGTCTGTGCAAACCGTTTCCGTTACCGATCTGTTCCGCTACGATGAAGTGATCGATGTGCGTTCGCCCGGCGAATTCGCACAGGATCGCGCGCCCGGCGCAATCAACCTGCCGGTGCTGGACGACGCCGAGCGCGCCCGCGTCGGCACGCTCCATAAACAGGCTTCGGCTTTCGACGCCAAGAAGGTCGGCGCGGCCCTGGTGTCACGCAACATCGCCCGGCACCTGGAAAGCTTCTTTGCCGACAAGCCGAAAAACTATCGTCCGCTGGTGTATTGCTGGCGCGGGGGCAGCCGCAGCGGCGCGATGACGCACGTGCTGCAGAAAGTCGGCTTCGGCGCCGTGCAGCTCGAAGGCGGCTACAAGGCGTATCGCCGGCATGTGGTCGCCGAACTTGCACGCCTGCCCGCCACCCTGCACTACCGTGTGATTTGCGGCCCCACCGGTAGCGGCAAGAGTCGCCTTCTGGCTGCCCTCGCCGAGGCGGGCGCGCAGATGCTCGATCTGGAAGCACTGGCGGCGCATCGCGGCTCGCTGCTCGGCGCCCTGCCGGACGCCCCGCAACCTGAGCAGAAAAGCTTCGAGAGTGCGGTGTGGTCGGCGCTCGCAGGTTTCGACCCGGCCCGACCCGTGTTCGTGGAATCGGAAAGCAAGAAAATCGGTACGCTCGCGGTGCCGGATGCGCTGATCGCTGCGATGCGCGCCAGCCCCTGCATACGCATCGAAGCGCCGCTGGCCGCACGCGTCGCCCTGCTGACCGAGGACTACGCACATTTTCTCGCTGCCCCCGAGACGCTCAACGCGCGCCTTGCGCACCTGGCCGAACTGCGCGGCAGCGAGACCGTCGCCGCCTGGCAGGCGCTGGTGCGCGAACGCGCATGGGGGCCGCTGGTGACTGCCCTGCTGGAACAGCATTACGACCCCGCCTACCGGAAGTCGCTGGCCCGCAATTACGCGCCGGGAGCGGACGACATCACCCTGCATCCGGCGGATTTGACGACCGGCAGCCTGCGCGCGCTGGCGGATGAACTGGCGGGCCAACTGTCATGACGACTCGCCGCCCCGAATGATGAAACGCCAATTCGCCACACGCGTTTCCCTCACCCCGGCCCTCTTACCCGCAAGGAGTACACCGGTGGGGCCCCGCCGCTTCGCTGCGAACCGCTGCCCGCCTGCGGGAGACAAGCAGCGACTTGCCTGCTTGCGGGCTTGGTCGATTGCTTATAGTCCTGCCAGGGGGAAACGACGCTGCGAGCCGGTCTCACCCAATCGAAGAATGGGTGCGAAACGACTATCCTCTGTTTTCATGCGGGCTTCACGAGAGAGACGAGCGGTCAACTGCGGTTCAACCCGGATAATCCATTGGGACGCGAGCGGGCGGCGAGGCGTTGCCAACGGCCGGTGCGACGTAGGGCGGGAATACCTTCCCGCCGCAACGCACCGTGGGATGGCCGGGATGTCGGCAAGGGGTTGCCGACCTACAGCCTGGTGAAATATCCGGGTTAAACCAGCTTGCCGATCACGAAGCCGATGACGATGCCGACGATGAGCGCGACGGTCAGTCCGCGATAGGTCAGCACATCCTTTGAGTAGCCGCGCCGGATGGCGATATAGGACACCAGATAACCGACCGCGTTGAGCAGCCAGATAAAGCCGATCGACAGCACCTTGACGATGATCGGCCCGACGAGCGGCACCAGGGCGATGACGCCCATCAGCCAGGCGAAGGCATTCGACACCAGGCCCACGGCGACGACGCTGCCGACGATCACGCTGTTGTCGACGTTGTAGTGCAATCCCAGCCAGACCAGCCCGCCGATCGCCAGCCATAGCGGCAGCATGAATTTCCAGTTGCGCCACCAGGGCGCGCGCGGTCCGGCTTCGCCGGCAGTATCCGCGGCGCTTTCCGGCGAAGGCACATCCGCCACGCTCAGCCCAGCGCCGAAAGGTCGGCCTGACCGCCCGCTATCGGCGGGCACCAATAATAGCCGCCACTCAACGGTCGGGTGAAGCGGAACAGCGCGTCGCTGATGCCGTCGTCGTGGCCGGTCATGCGGCGCAGTTGCGCCTCGAAAGCATCGAAGGACTTGCCGAAGGCGAGAAACACCAGTCCCGCATCCGCGCCGGCGACCCAGGGCATGGAGCGGCGCACGACGAAGGCCTCGGGCGTGAAGTCTTCCTGCGCGGTGCGTTTCACGTGTGCCGACTCGGGTGCGTCGTCGAGCTCTTCGTTGCTGATGCGGTCGCGGCCGATACAGTCATTCTGTTCGCGGGGCGTCATCGCGTCGAATGCAGGAAAGTCGTGCAGCCATTGCTGCACGGCAGCATAGCTGGAACCGTCGATGCCTGCACCCTGCCCCGATGCGCAGGCTGCCTCGCATACGGCCTCGCCTTGCGGATTTTCAGTGCCGTCCTCGTAGCCGCTGAGGTCGCGGCAATCCTGATGGCGAAAACTCACGATGGCCTGCCTCAGCACGAAGGCCGGTGCGGCGATCGCTTCCAGGCGATGTCCTTGCAAGAGCAGATCGCCCGGTTCGTCGCCACGCAGCCACAGCCACAGGGCATGCTGGGTGGCGGGAACCGGCGGATTTGCCTGCGGCAGGGGCGGAAAGGACCGCAATCCCGACACCTCCAGGCTCAAGGCGCGCGCAACGGGCTCGCCCAGGCCAAGCACGACCGACTGGCCGTCGCATGCGGCAGCCAGCGCGGCGAGCGCGGCACGCGGGTCGGCAGCGGGTTCGAGATCGAAAAAGAGATGCCGTCCATGCTGGGGAATCGGCTCGAAAATGGCAGCGGCGGCGGTCATGCAGAAATCCGTCGTAAGTATCGAATTCAGGCGCGGCGTGCTTCGATCACATTCTGCACGTGTTGCAGGCGAGCGAGCAAGCGCGACAGTTGTTGCAGTTCGCGCACGCGCACGGTTATGTGCATGTGGGCATATTCGCCGCGGGATTCGGTGTTGACGCGCAGCACGTCGAGCTTTTCCTTGGCGATGACGTCGGACACGTCGCGCAGCAGGCCCTGGCGGTCGAAGGCCTTGATGGCGAGTTCCACCTCGAACGCCGTGCCTGCGTCGGCCTGCCACTGTGCCGGCAGCGTGCGTGCGGGATTGGCGCGTCCGAGCGCGGCGCAGTCGGCACGATGCACGGTCAGCCCGCGCCCGACCGTGGTGTAAGCGACGATCGCATCCGGCGGCGTCGGCCGGCAGCAGCGCGCCAGGGTCGCCGGCACATCACCGAGCCCGGGAATAACGACGGGATTGCCGGACTTCGCCCGCGTCCGCGGCTTTGCCGTCGGCACGAGCACGGCCGGCGCCGGCCGGCCCGGTTCCTGCAAGGCGTTGACGAGATCGCGCTGACCGACGTCGCCACGCCCCAGCGCGGCGAGAAACTCGTCCAGCCTGCCGAACTTGAGCCGCTGCGCGATTTTTTCCAGATTGGGCTCGCACACGCCGAGACGCCTGATCTCCTTTTCCAGAAGACTGCGCCCGAGCGCCACCTGCTCGCCCACATCGCGCTGACGGAACCAGCTTCGCACCTTGGAACGCGCGCGGTGCGTGACCAGATAGGCCAGCGCCGGATTGAGCCAGTCCCGGCTCGGCTCGCCTTCCCGAGCGACGAGGATTTCGACGCGCTGCCCGTTTTCCAGCGGCGTACTGAGCGGCACCATCGCGCCGTCGACCTTGGCGCCGCGGCAGCGATGGCCAAGATCGGTATGCACGGCGTAGGCGAAGTCGATCGGCGTGGCGCCGCGGTCGAGCGCCACCACGCGCCCCAGCGGGGTAAGCACATAAACCTGGTCCTGGAACAGCTCGGTCTTGAACTGCTCGGAAAATTCGCCGCTGTCGGCGACATCGTCCTTCCATTCCAGGATGCGCCGCAGCCAGGCGATCTTTTCCTCGTATTGCACGTCGCTCCTGCCGCCTTCCTTGTAGCGCCAGTGCGCGGCGACGCCCAGCTCGGCCTGACGGTGCATGTCGAAGGTGCGAATCTGCACTTCGAGCGCGCGATCCTCCGGCCCGATCACGGCGGTATGCAGCGAACGGTAGTCGTTGCTCTTGGGCTTGGAAATGTAATCGTCGAATTCGCCGGGAATCGGCCGCCACAGGTTGTGCACGATGCCGAGCACGGTGTAGCAGTCGATCTCGTGCCGAACGAGCACGCGCACCGCGCGGATGTCGTAGAGCTGTTCGAACGGCAGATGCTTCCTGCGCATCTTGTTGACGATGCTGGCGATGTGCTTGGGCCGGCCGCTGACCTCGCTGTCGATGCCGTGCAGCGCGAGTTCGGCTTGCAGGCGCTCGATGATGCCGAGAATGTAGGCCTGACGGGCCCCGCGTTTCCCGTCGAGCTGCGCGGCTATGGTCTTGTAGGTGTCGGGTTCGAGAAAACGGAAGGCCCAGTCCTCCATTTCCCACTTGATCTGCCACACGCCCAGCCGGTTCGCCAGCGGCGCGAACAGCTCGCGCGCCTGCTGGCCCAGCAGACTGCGCGTCGTGTCGTCGACTTTCGCCGCACAGCGAAGCGCATGGGTGCGCTCGGCCAGTTTCACCAGCACCACGCGGATGTCCTCGACCATCGCCAGCACCATCTGCCGCAAGGCTTCGAGTTGCGCATGCGCATCGATGCGGCGGTCGGCGGTGTCGGCCGCGAGCGCCTCGATGCGCGCCATCGCCGCCACCCCGCGCGCCAGCCTCGCCGCCACGCCGAAGCGCGCGTCGAATTCTGGCGTATCGTCCGCACAGGCGTGCAGCAGGGCCGCGGCAACGGCGTCGGCGCCGATGCGCAATTCCGCGACGACAAGCGCGGTGCCGACAGCGTGGCTGAATGCAGGCGAATCGCCCAGACGTTCGTGCGCCCATCCCAGCGCCCGCCAAGGCAGGTCGTTTTCCGCCACCGGCAGCGCACGCGCCAGCGTCCGGCGTGCCGACCCGCAATCGGCAAGCTCGGTGCAGCGCGGACGGACGGCTTCGTTCATGGAGAAAAACCGGACTGCCAGTAAAGGCGTTGGACTGCCCGGTATTGTGAGGCTTCGACCCCGGCATCGCCAAACCGCAGCCGGATCAGACCGTCGCGGTCGCTGCGCAGCACCGCGCTGCCCTGTTCGCGGAAACGCGCGACGATCTGCGGATGAGGATGACCGAAACGGTTGCGGTAGCCAACCGTGAATACGACCCACTTTGGCTTTACCCGTGCGACGAACCCGGCGATCGACGACGTGCGGCTGCCGTGATGCCCCGCGACGAGCACGGTCGCCGCGAGATCCGCCGCCGATTCGAGCAGCTCCAGCTCGCCGCGCCGCTCGGCGTCACCGGTGACGAGCAGGCTCTGGCCGCGCCGGCTGACCTTGAGCACACAGCTGAAATCGTTGTCGCGGCGGCCGGTTTCCACCCAGGCGCGGGCAGGCGGATTCAGTATTTCGAAGCGCACGTCGTCCCATATCCATTGCTGGCCGCGCATACAACGGCGCGGCGCCGGAGCCTGCGCCTGCAGCGGGCTGGACGCCGGCAGACCATGCAGCAGCCAGCCTGTCGGCAGGTCGCGCAGCACCGACAGCAGGCCGCCGCTATGATCGTTATCGTCGTGCGAAACGATCACCCCGCTCAATGACGCGACGCCCGACGCGCGCAGGCTGGGCACCACGATGCGTTCGCCCGCGTCGCTTTCGGCAAAGGCAGGGCCAGTGTCGAACAGCAGCGCGTGGCGTGCGGTACGGATGAGCACTGCGGTGCCCTGACCGACGTCGATCACGTCGGCGACGAAGTCACCCGGTGCGATCGCCGCGCGCAGCGGGAACGCCAGAGGCAACCACAACAGCCAGCCCAGCGCGCGCAGCGGGAAACCGCGCGGCATCAGCGCCCACACGGTGCCGACGACCGCCAGCGCCACCCCCCAGGCATCGGGGGCCGGTCGAGCCAGCGTCGCCCAGGGCAGCGCGCTCGCCCAGGCGAGCAGGCTACCTAACTGCGCCATCAGCCAGGCGGCAAGCTGCCACAGCGGCGGCGCGATCACCCCCAAAAGCGCCAGCGGCGTGATCAGGCCGCTGACGACGGGGATTGCGACAGCATTCGCCAGCGGCGAAATCAGCGACACCTGCTGGAACAGCAACAGCAGCGCCGGGGCCAGCGCGAGCGTCACCGCAGCCTGCACCGCGACCCAGCCACGCAGCCCAGCAGGCGCGGCGACACGGCCGAAACTCACCCACAGAATCACGGCCATCGCGCCGAACGATAGCCAGAATCCCGCCGACAACACCGCCCAGGGATCAATCAGCAAGACAACGAACAAGGCCCAGCTCAGCGCGGAAAACGGGCGTGCCTCGCGCCGTCCCCAGAATGCCACGGCCACGACGGCGAGCATGAACAGCGTGCGCTGCGCCGGTACCTGAAAACCGGCCAGCAGGGTATAGGCGAAGGCAGCGGCCAGTGCCGCGACCAGTCCGGCCTGGCGCGCGGGCCAGCGTTCCACGGCGCGCGGCAGGCCGCGCCAGACAAACGCCACGGCCCAGCCCACCAACGCCGCGATCATGGTGACGTGCAGCCCCGAGATGCTCAGTAGATGGTTCACCCCGGTGCGCGTGAACGCCCGCCACTGCGGATGTGGAATGCTACGCTGGTCGCCCAGCACCAGTGCTGCGATCACGCCCGCATACGGCGCCTCGCCCAGCGTGGAAAAAATGCGCGCGCGCAGCGACTGGCGCCAGTCGGCGAGCCATGCCGACGGTGTTGCCGCGCGTGCGGCAAGACGCCGCGGTGGCGGTTCGCCGCGCACATACCCGGTCGCATCGAGCCCGTGCTCCAGCGCCCAGGCCTCGAAATCGAAACCGTGCGGATTGTGCGTACCGTAGGGACGCTTCAGCCGTACCGTCAATTGCCAGCGCGTTCCCGCGGCGAACTGCGCCTGCCTCGCACCATCGCGCGGCCAGTAGCGCGCCAGTTGGACGCGCGCAAGATGCGGCGCATCCGGCGTCAGCACGCGCTCGACATCGAGCATGAAACGTTCGCCGCGCGCATCCGCACGCGGCAGATCGGCAACCACGCCGATCAGCTCGATATCCACCCCCTGCCAGGCTTCGGCCAGACGCTCGGACAGACGCAGGTCCGCCCGCCAGGCGGCCCAGGCAACTCCCAGTGCCAGCGCCAGCACGGCTATGCCGGCACGGCGCGGCAGGTCGCCCACGGGGCGGGGAAAACGCGGCAGCACGATCGCACCGGCGAGCAGCGGCAACAGCCCCAGCCAGCGCGCAGACGGCAGTTCCGGCTGCTGTTGCAGCAGCCAGACGCCCAGGCAGAACGCGACGAGGGAGATGCGCATTCCGCCGCGGTTTCAGCCTGGCTGCAACACCCCGTCCACCAGCCTGAGCTGGCGATCCATGCGCGCGGCCAGTTCGCTGTCGTGCGTCACCACCACGAGGCTGGCCCCCTGCCGGTAGTTGAGATCGCGCATCAGGTCGAACACGCCATCGGCGGTGTGGCGATCGAGGTTGCCGGTGGGCTCGTCGGCCAGGATGCAGGCCGGCTGCGTGACCAGCGCGCGCGCAATCGCCACGCGCTGGCGCTCGCCACCGGACAGCTCGCCGGGTCGATGCTCGAGCCGATGGCCAAGACCGACACGGGTCAGCATCCCGGTCGCACGCGCCAGCGCGGCTTCGCGCCCCAGACGGCGGACGATGAGCGGCATGGCTGTATTCTCGACCGCGGTAAATTCAGGCAGCAGGTGATGGAACTGGTAGACGAAACCCAGCGCGGCATTGCGCAGGTTGCAGCGCGCATTCTCGGACAGGGCGAAGGGATCGCGGCCGAGCAGTTCTACCCGTCCCGTACTCGGGGTGTCGAGCCCGCCCAGCAGATGCAGCAGCGTGCTCTTGCCCGACCCCGAAGCGCCGACGATGGCAAGCGATTCGCCGGCCCGCACTTCGAGTGCCACGCCGGCGAGTACCGGAACGTCGTTCTTTCCCTGACGGAAGGTCTTGGTAAGCCCCGTGCAGCGCAGCACCGCTTCACTCATAGCGCAGCGCCTCCGCCGGCTGGATGCGCGAGGCGCGCCAGCTTGGATAAAGCGTCGCGAGCAGACTGATCGCCAGGGATACGCCGACGATGACGGCCACATCGCTCCAGACAAGCCTGGACGGCAGTTCGCTGATGTAATACACGTCCGCCGGGAAGAGATCCATGCCCGCCAGGCGTTCGATGAAAGGCACCACCGTTTCCAGGTTGAGCGCGAGTGTCACCCCCGACACGAATCCCAGCAGGGTGCCGAAGACGCCGATGAACGCGCCCTGCACGACGAATATTTTCATGATCGACCCCGGCCGCGCGCCGAGCGTGCGCAGAATGGCAATATCCGCCTGCTTGTCCGTCACCGCCATCACCAGCGTGGAAACGATGTTGAACGCCGCCACCGCGACGATCAGAAGCAGGATCAGAAACATCATGCGTTTCTCGATCGCCACGGCGCGGAAAAAATTGGCATGGCTCTGCGTCCAGTCGGTGAGGAAATAGTTGCCCGCGAGGCTGTGCGAAAGCGCGCGCGTGACGAAAGGCGCGCGAAAGATTTCGTCGAGCTTCAGACGAATGCCGGAAACGGCATCGCCCAGACGCAGCAGTTTTTGCGCATCCCGCAAGTGGATCAGGGCAAGACCCGAGTCGTATTCGAACATGCCTGCCTCGAAAATGCCGGTCACGGTGAACTGCTTGACGCGCGGCATCACGCCGGCCGGGGTGATGTTGCCCTGCGGCGTCAGCAGCACCAGCTTGTCGCCGGGCCGGGCATCGAGCGTGCGCGCGAGTTCGGCCCCCAGCACGATGCCGAACTCGCCGGCCTTGAGGTCGTCCAGCCGGCCCGCCTTCATGTGGCGCGCAAAATCGGCCACCCGGTTCTCCAGCTCGGGCTCGATGCCGCGCACGATCGTGCCGCGCACCCGGTCGCCGTTGGCGAGCATGCCTTGCGCGTTCACGAAAGGCGCCCCGGCGCGCACCTCCGGATTCTGCTGCGCCTGCGCCAGAACGCCGCGCCAGTCGGCAAGCTGGTCGCCAGGCCCGGAAATTTCCAGGTGCGCCGCCACCCCGAGAATGCGCGCGCGCAGCTCCTCCTGAAAACCGTTCATCACCGAAAGCACGACGATGAGCGCCATCACGCCGAGCGCGATGCCGGCCATCGACACGATGGAAATGAAGGAAATGAAATGGTTGCGGCGCTTGGCGTGGGTGTAACGCAGGCCAATCAGAAGTTCGTAAGGCAGCACGACGCGGCTCGCTGAATCGATCCGGCGAGTATGCCACATGCGCCCCGTGCGCCAGGCATGGCGAGCCGGGCAAAGGGGAAACGCGACACGGGCAAGCGGGGCACGCTAGACTCGCGGCATGTTGTGGCTGATTCCCCATCTGTTTCCTGATCCGCGCCTGCTCGAGTGGGCGCAACCCGGACTTTCCGCACCCGGTCTGTACCGTCTGCTGGGACGCGGCAGGCTTGCCGCCGAGCCGCGCGAGGGCACCGAAGCCGCGCTCTGCCGGGCTCTCGGCATCGCCCGCCAGACAGACTGGCCGCTCGCGCCGGCCAGCCTGCGCGCGCAAGGCCGCGAGGCGGGAAGCGCCTACTGGCTGCGCGCCGACCCGGCGCATTTCGAACTGATGCGCGACCGCATCGTCCTGACCCGGATCGGCCTGCCCGACCTCAGCCAAGAGGAAACCGACGCGCTCGCCACCTCGATCACCGGACATTTCGGCAGCGACCTGCCACTGGCCAGTCTGGGCCCGTTCTGCGGCCATGTGCGCTACGAACAGCCGCTGGAGCTACTCGCCACGCCGCCTTCGCTCGCCGTCGGCCGGGTGCTCGACGGCATCCTGCCGCAAGGCAGGGCAGCCGGTGCCCTGCGCGTACTGACGAACGAATTGCAGATGCTGCTGCACGAACATCCGGTGAACCAGGCGCGCGCCGCGCGCGGCGCGCTGAGCGTCGATACGCTGTGGTTCTGGGGCGGCGGGGTGTCGTCCACGGTCGCCGGCGACCCGCCGCCGGTTTACGCCAACGCTGCCGAGGCGCTGGCGCTGGCGGCCTATTGCGGGGCACCCCGGCGCCCCCTGCCAGACGCGTTCGACATGCTGGATGAAAACGGCGTTTTTCTGCTCGATGGCCTGTTGCCGCCGGCGCACGCGGGCGACGCGCAGGGCTGGCGATGTGCGCTGGAAAAACTGGAGCGGGACTGGTTCGCGCCGCTCGCGGCGGCGCTGTTCCGCGCAGGCCCGACGGGCGTGCGCCTGCTCGACCCCGTCGGCGGCCGCAGCCTCAGTCTGCGCCGCCGGGACGCCGCGAGCTTCTGGCGCCGGCCGAAAACCCTGCTGTCACGGTCGTGCTGAACGCGCGGCGAGCCGGGAATCCGGACGCGCCGCCGGACGCCCCTGCCAACCGGGGGCGACCGGCCGGCATGGACAGCTTTGCGAGCGTTCGATCAACAATTCGGTGTGCCATTCCTGCAGATCGAGCATGGCCGCGTAATCCGCTCGGGCCTGGGCGGCTCGCAGGTCGCCCAGCCAGGCCCGGCATTCGCCGGCGGTCATCAGCAGCACATTGTAACCTGCCTGGCAGGTTTCGATGTCGTTGTCTGCGCGCGCTGAATGCGCGCTCAACAGGATCAGGACGGCGACGAAAAATCCCGTCGCGAATTTCCGTTGCTTCGTCTGCATGCGTCTCTCCATGGTCACGCCGGCATCGCCCGGCCGCATCCCACGGCTTGCAAGGCGTGTGCCAGCAAGGCCATTTCGGAAGAGTCCGACCAATCATCGCACCGCTTCGCGGTTTCCGGGCGGTCAACGCTGCGCGTCGTTGCACGCTGAACGTGCAATATTCGACAGCCCACCGTCGACACAATGTCGATCAGCAATCCACCGCTGCAACCTGGGTCGCTTCGGATGCCTCGGGGCGTGCTGCGCAGTCGCACGCGCGCAAACGTTCGTCGAGCAGGTTTTCATGGCGCACGCGCAGCGCCAACAGGGAGGTGGTATCGCCCTGCCGGGCCAGGCGCCGCACCTGTGAGACATATTCGCGGCATTCCGGCGCGGTCATCAACAGGACCGGACGGCCCGCCTGACACAAGGCCAGATCGTCCCCGGACAGGGGAGCTGCGGCGCAGGCCACCTCAGTGAAGCCAAGCAAACCGACGATACACGCGAGCATTCGCATTCGATCTCTCCCTGCGTTCGGCTAGTGAGCCTAGCAGACCCTGATGAAATTTCCATGTCGGCGGGCACGAAACATGCCATGAGATGAGCGCCGCGCCCCACGCCAGACGCGGCCTTGGCACAGCCTTACCCGGGCAGCGCGCACCGGAACGGTGCGCGCTGCCCCCTTCCGCTTCATTCTCCGGCGGGACTCGCCCACAGGTCGTGTTCGTCGGCGCTTTCGACGACGGCCCTGAGACGGCTGCCGGGCTTGAGACCGAACACCCCTTCGAGATAGACGACGCCATCGATTTCCGGGGCGTCGGCGTGGCTGCGCGCGAGCGTGCCGGCCTCGTCTTCCGCATCGACCATGATTTCGATTTCACGGCCGATCTTTGCATCGAGCCGGGCGGCCGAAATTTCCGCCTGAACCGCCATGAAGCGTTCCAGGCGCTCTTCCTTCAATTCTTCGGCAACGGCGCCGGGCAAGGCATTGGCGGCGGCGCCTTCGACCGGCGAATATTTGAAGCAACCGACGCGGTCGAGTTGCGCTTCGCGCAGAAAGGCGAGCAGTTCCTCGAATTCGGCGTCGCTTTCGCCGGGAAAGCCGACGATGAAGGTCGAGCGCAGCGTCAGGTCGGGCACAGCGGCGCGCCAGGCATGGATGCGCGCCAGCGTCCTGTCGGCCGCGCCTGGGCGCTGCATCAGCTTGAGCAGGCGCGGGCTCGCATGCTGGAAGGGGATGTCGAGATAGGGCAGGACGCGTCCGTCGGCCATCAGCGGTATGACTTCGTCCACGCTCGGATAAGGGTAGACGTAATGCAGCCGCACCCAGACGCCGAGGCTGCCGAGCGCGCCGGCCAGCTCGCTCATGCGCGTTTTCAGCGGCCGGCCATTCCAGAAGCCGGTGCGGTATTTCACATCCACGCCGTAGGCCGAGGTGTCCTGCGACACGATCAGCAGTTCGCGCACCCCGGCGCCGACCAGCGCCTCGGCCTCGCGCATCACTTCGCCGACGGGACGGCTCACCAGGTCGCCGCGCAGCGAAGGAATGATGCAGAAGCTGCAACGGTGGTTGCAGCCTTCGGAGATTTTCAGATAGGCGTAATGCCGCGGCGTGAGCTTGATCCCACCCGGCGGGATCAGATCCGTGAAAGGATCGTGCGGCCTGGGCAGCGCGGCGTGCACCGCCGCCATCACCTCATCTTCGGCATGCGGGCCCGATACCGCGAGCACCCCGGGATGCGCCGCGCGCACCACGTCGCCCTTCGCGCCGAGGCAGCCGGTGACGATGACGCGGCCGTTTTCGGCCAGCGCCTCGCCGATGGCGTCGAGCGATTCCTCGACCGCCGCGTCGATGAAACCGCAGGTGTTGACGACGACAATATCCGCATCGTCGTAACTGCCGACGATGTCGTAGCCTTCCGCCCGCAACCGGGTCAGGATGCGTTCCGAATCGACGGTGGCCTTCGGGCAGCCGAGCGAGACAAAACCAACAGTGGGCCCGGATGTTCGCCGGGAGCGTACTTTGGTTACCATGAAGTCAAGTGCGGAATGAACGGAAAAGAATGTACATCGTGGCGATCGGCTGGGCCTACGTGATCCTGATGATGGTGCTCACCGCCGGCAGTCCGGGCAAGGCGCTGGCCATACTCGTGTTTCTGGGCTTGCTGCCGCTGGCGCTCTTCATCTATGCCTTCGGCAGACGCAAGCCGGCTTCAATGGCCTTGTCCAAGCAGGTGGCCGACCAGCGCGACCGTGCCGATCCCCAGTCCGATCAGCGCGACCTGCTGTAGCGTGGCGCCGATTTCGGCACGCTTGTGCAGGCCCGGAATCAGGTCGGACAGCGCCACATAGAGCATGCTCGCGCCCGCCAGCCCGAGCAGAACCGGCGTCCAGCCCTGCAGCGCGCGCAAGGCATGGTAGCCGAGCAGTGCGCCCGCCAGCATCGACAGGCCGGTCACGAAATTCAGCAGCAGCGCCCGGGTGCGCGAGTAGCCCGAATGCAGCAGGATCAGGAAATCGCCGATTTCCTGCGGGATTTCGTGCGCGACGATGGCGAGCGAGGTGACGACACCCAGCCGGAAATCGGCGAGAAACGCGCCTGCGATGATGACGCCATCGACAAAGTTGTGGAAGGTGTCGCCGATCGTAATCATCAATCCCGAACGGCCGTGGTCGTGGCCATGCCCGTGCCCGGCTCCGCCATGCGCCTCGCAGATTTCGTCGTGGCAGTGGCGCCACAACACCAGTTTTTCCAGCAGGAAAAACAGCAGGATGCCGCCCAGCAGCGCCTGCGCGACGGTTTCGATGTCGCCGCCCATTGCGACCGCCTCGGGCAGGACTTCGAGCAACGAAGCGCCAAGCAGCGCGCCGATGGCGTAGCTCACCAGCACCGGCACCCAGCTCGGGCGGGCCGACAGGGCGAGCACGGCGGCGATCGACAGGCTGATCGCGCCGCCGGCCGCGGCAGCGGCCAGAATGACACCCAGGGTAGACATGGAAACGCCGATAGCCGAAAAGAACGGCATTATCCCGGAAACCGGCGCGGTCTGCGCCCCTGTCCACCCTCAATGCGTCGGGCGGCTCAGGCGTTCCCAGTTGCGTGTCGCCTTGTCGATCATGGCCGCGGGATCGGCGTCGAATTTTTCGCGGCCGGATTCGGCATAGAAAAGATAGAGCTTGCCGTCGTGCAGGCGCCAGATTTCCGGATCGCCGTCGACGACCTTGCCCATCGACATGGCGTTGGTGCAGTAGCCGCCGAACTGTGGCGCAGAGGCTGCAGGGTTGGCGAGGAAGCGGTCGCGCGCGGCAGCCGAAGCGAACCGCCATTCGGCGCCCTTCCATTTCGCGCGGTAGGCCTTGTCGCCGCGCACAGGCTTGCCCTGGGTGAAGTAGGCGGTGGTGTCGTAGCCGCCGATCGCGCCGCCGAAGAAGCTCGTGCTCACCGGATCGAAGGCAAGTGCCGACGTACTCGCCGCCAGCAGCCAGACAAACAGTGCGACACCGAGACGCTGCGAAAACGAAAAGATCCTGTACGCGTTCATGGCTTTCCTTTTCAAAAATTGAATGTCGAACTTTACACTCAGGGCTTGCGCCCGTCGG
>CAZOVQ010000028.1:0-14545 GCA_964583195.1 uncultured Thiobacillus sp. | reverse complement strand
GTTGTGTGCATGATGCGTCGCGTTCAACAGCCGGTGATGACCGCCGCGCCGATGACGGCGGCAGAGCCGGGAGCGCTTGCCGCGTTGGAAGGCCGGTAGGTAAACGAGCAGTTCGCCGGGTTGATCCCGCCTGTCACCTGGACGGTAACGACATTTCCGATCGCGCCGCCGCCGCCCGTGCGCCGATAGCCATCGTTCTGCAAGGCGATATCGGTGGCCGGAAAAACAGATGTCAGGCCGGCCGCACTTATGATGCCCGGGAGGTTGGCCTGGGGATACCAGTTGACCACGTTAATCACCCCCGATTCGGTACACACCTGGCCGCCGCCGGCGGCCGTCGTGGTCGCCGTACAGCCCCCGGTGGTGATTGCGCCCTGGCCCGCACGCGCCAGCGCGGCACCGTGCACCATCGCGGCGGCGGCCTGCACCGCGCCGCGCGCGGCGTTGAGCTTGGCCACGCGCGCATCGCGCTGCATATTGGTAAAGCGCGGCAGCGCCACCGCGGCAAGGATGCCGAGTATGACGATGACGACGATGAGTTCGATCATGGTGAAGCCGCGCATCGCGGCAGAGGGGTTTTTCATGGACGTCTCCTGTTATCGGTCGGCCCGGCTCGGGCTCTGGAGTCCATAACGGCAGGCTCGCGCCGCACTTGAGGCCGAATTCCGCTCTCTGGCATGAAAAAATGCCGGGAGTTCGCTATCGCGGTTCGCTACCGGGCGCGGCTCAATGGCCGAAGGTTTTCGAGCCCATGTCCCAGATCGGCAGGAAGACGCCGAGCGCGAGCACCAGCACCATAGCCCCCAGGGCGACGATGAGGATGGGCTCGACCTGTTGCGACAGGGTGGAAATCTCGTATTCGACTTCCTGTTCGTACATGACGGCGATTTCCTGCAGCAGGTTGTCGAGTTCACCGGTTTCCTCGCCGATGGCGAGCATTTGCAGCACCACCGGCGTGAACACGCCCGACAGCGTGGCTGTGCGCAGCAGCGACTCGCCGCGTTCGATGCCTTCGCGCATGCCGGTGATCTTGTCGGCGTAATAGCGGTTGTCGGCCACCGCCGCGACGACGGCGAGCACCTGCAGGATGGGTACGCCCGAACGCACGGCGAGCGCGAAGCTGCGCGCGAAACGGGCGAGTGCGGACTTGCGCAGGATCTTGCCGACGATGGGCAGGCGCAGCTTGAAGCGGTCCCAGACGTAGCGCCCGTCGTCGCTGTTGACCCAGGCGCGGAAAGCCAGCAGGGCCACGCCGGCGCCGCCGATCAGGAAATGAATGTTGTCGCGGGTGAAATTCGAGGTGCCGATGAGGACTTGCGTCATCAGCGGCAGGTCGGCGTGCATGCCCGCGTAAACCTTGGAAAAGGCCGGGATGACGAAGAGGTTGATGACGCCCATCGCCACCACCAGCGCGATGACGACGAAGAACGGGTAGCGCACCGCGGCCTTGACCTTTTCGCGCGCGCGGCGCTCGAAGTCGAGATGCACGGCGAGCCGGTCGAGCACTTCGTCGAGCCGGCCGGTCATTTCGCCGACGCGGACCATGGCGAGATAGAAGCTGTCGAAGATTTTCGGATGGCGCGCGAGGCACACCGACAGCTCGCGGCCCTGCCCCAGACCGTCGTTGATGTCGGCGAGCACGCGGGCAAAGCCGGCATTGACGCTGGATTCGCGCAGGCTGGCGAGCGCGCGCAGGATGGGCACGCCGGCGCGCAGGAGGGTATGGAGCTGGCGCGAGAACAGTTGCAGTTCGACGATGCCGATGGACTGCGCCCTGCCGCGTCCGAGCATTTCGCCCAGATTGAATTCGGCCGTCTCGGGCAGCGCCCGGATGTCCACCGGGATCAGGCCGGCTGCGAGCAGGTGGTCGGCGACCTCGGTCGAAGTCGCTCCCTCGAAGCGGCCTTTCTGCAGTTCGCCGCGGGCGTCGCGCGCGTGGTAGAGGAAAAGCCCCATCAATCGTCGGCCTGATTGCTGATCTTCACCGCTTCGGCGAGCGTCGTCTTGCCGGCGCGCGCAAGTTGAAGCGCGCTGTGGCCGAGCGTGCGACCGGCCATGGCGCGGCGCGCGGCGACGAGGAATTCGCGCGGATCGGCATGGTTGGCGGCGTGTGCCAGCGCCGGCGTCATTTCCAGCATCTCGTACACCGCCATGCGCCCGCGATAACCGGTATGGTTGCAGTGCGGACAGCCGGCCCCCTCGGTAAAGCCCTCGCCCGCCCCGTCGTCCGCCCTGCCGCCCAGGCTATCCAGCCAGGCGATCTCGGCCGGTGTCGGTACGTGCGGGCGCGGACAGTGCCAGCAGATCTGGCGCACCAGGCGCTGCGCCACCACCGCCTGCAGCGCGGTCGCCACCATGAAACGAGGCGCCCCCATGTCGATCAGCCGCACCGGCGTGCCCGCCGCATCGTTGGTGTGCAGGGTGGAAAACACGAGATGACCGGTGAGCGCGGCTCGGAGGCCGATCTGCGCGGTTTCGGCATCGCGCATTTCGCCGACCAGCACCACGTCCGGATCCTGGCGCAGGATGGAACGCAGCGCGCGTGAAAAATTCATGTCGATCTTGTCGTTGACCTGCACCTGCATCACGCCGGGCAGGCGGTATTCGACCGGGTCTTCCACGGTGATGAGCTTGCGGTCGACACTGTTGAGCGTGGCAAGCGACGCGTAGAGCGTGGTGGTCTTGCCGCTGCCGGTGGGGCCGGTGACCAGCACCAGGCCATTCGGCCGGGCGACGATTTCGCGGTAACGCGCGAGCATGGTTTCTGGCATGCCGATCCTGTCAAGGTCGAGCAGGCCGCCGTCGGTGGCGAGCAGGCGCATCACGATCGATTCGCCGTACTGCGTCGGCAGCGTGGACAGGCGCACGTCGAGCGGCCGGCCCTTGATCGTCATCTGGAAGCGGCCATCCTGCGGCAAACGCTTTTCCGAGATATCCAGCCCGGACATGATCTTCAGACGCATCGACAGCGCCTGCGCCACGGTCGGCTCGGCCTCGGTCTGGGCGTGCAGCACACCGTCGATGCGAAAGCGGATGACGAGCTTCTTTTCCTGCGGTTCGATGTGAATGTCGGATGCACGCACCTGCAGCGCGTCCTCGAACACCGACTGGATCAGGCGCACCACCGGCGCGTCGGATGCGCCCGCCTCGATGTTGAGCGCATCGAGCACCGTGTCCTCGCCCGTTTTCAGCGATTCTTCCAGCTCGCGTGCAAAGCCGCTGATTTCCTCGGTGTGGCGGTAGTAGCGGTCGTAGGCGCCGAGCAGATCGCCCTCGGTGACGACGGCGACGTGGATTTCCTGCTGGGTGAGACGCGCGAGCTCGTCGTAGGCGAACAGGTCGCCCGGGTCGGCCATGCCGACCAGCAACCCCTGCGCCTGGGCCTTCAACGGCATCACCCGCAGGCGCCGTGCCTGGCTCTCCGACAGGAGTTTCAGCGCCGCCGCGTCGACCGGCGACGCTTTGAGATCGACATAGGGCAGATCGAGCTGGTGCGCCAGCGCGCGGGCGATGGCTTCCTCGGTGACGAGCTGCGAATCGACCAGCACACGGCCCAGCCGGCGGCCGGTCTTTTTCTGTTCGGCGAGCGCCGATTCGAGGACGGCTGCGGAGATCAGGCCTTCCTTGACTAGCAGGTCGCCTAGGCGGATTTTTTCGGGACGTGCCATGGATTGCGGTGTGTTGTCCGGGTCATTCCCGCGTTAACGGCTGCTCGGGTCAATAAATTCACCCGCACGTGTGCCGGGCCGCAATTTCCCCTGATAGATGAAACCGCTGCCGTAGCGGCGACGACCGTCCGGGGCGGTGACGGGCTCGTTTTCACTCCAGACCCAGACATGGCCGTCGCGGGTATCGAGGATGAAGGCGCGACCGCCGCCCTGCCCGCCCACCGCCCCGGCCAGCGGCAAGGCCTGGTAACGCCCGTCCCCGTCCGCCTGCACGGCACCGGCCAAGGCCAGCCAGCCGAGCGCGCATGCCATCAAGGTGCGCATCGCCTTCCTTTCAACCCAGATTGTCCATTAGCCATTTTGCAGTCCCGGAATGATCGGTGGCTCAGACGCGTTGGCCCAGCGTTGCGGCGGGAAGGTATTCCCGCCCTACGTCGCACCGGCCGTTGGCAACGCCTCGCCGCCCGCTCGCGTCCCAATGGATTGTCCGGGATCAAGATTCGAAAAGCGCGGCCACCGCGGCCGCGTCAAGCACGTATTCGTGGTTGCAGATATCGTCGTGCACGCGGATTTCGCCACATTCCGCGACGATGGCCTCGCATTCGGTCCGACCGACACTGCGCAGCATGGCATGGATTTTCTCCGGGTCATGGGGACAGTGGTAATGCACCGGGCGCGGGTCGTATACCCGCACGTCTTCTTCCGGGAACAGGCGCCCGATGAGCTTGATCGCGCCCAGCCCCAGCAATTCGTCGGCGTGCACGGTGCCGGCCAGCAGCTGCACCCGGTTCCAGCCGTCGGCATCGCGCGCGTCGGCCCCCGGCAAGGCCTGCAGCAACAGGCCCGCGGCGGCATGCTGGTCCGCCGCCAGCCACAGCCGCGTGGGCGTCTGTTCGGACTGCGCGAGGTAATGTTCGAATACCGCGGCCAGCGTGTCGCCCTCGATCGGCACATGGCTCTGGTAGGGCTGGCGCATTCCGGCGGCGTCGAGCGTGAGCGTCAGCGCCCCGCCGCCGAGCAGGCTGTGCAGGGGGGCCGGCGCGGTTCCGGATTCGGCGCGCGCCATGCCGCGCAGGCGCAGTTGCTCGTCGCAATCCATCACCAGCAGCGAGACTTCGCCGGCGCCGCGCAACTGAAAGGTAAGCCGGCCGGGCTGCTTGAGGTTGGCGGCCACCAGCGTCGTCACCGCCGCCAGTTGCCCGAGCAGCTCGCGCACAGGCAGCGGGTAATCGCGCCCGGTCGTCATCTCGCGCCAGGCACTGCCGAGCTGCACCCAGGCGCCACGGATGTCGAGCGCCTCGAACAGAAAACCGCGCACCCGGTCGGGGGTGATGTCGGCCACGCTCAATTGAGTTGCACCCGTTCGCCCCAGGGCACGCGGCCCTTGCCTTTCACCAGCCAGATCACCGGGTAGTCCGGCGCGGCTTCCGGAAAATCGCCTTCGGCGTCGGTGAAGTAGACCAGCAGGGCGGGACTGCGATTCTCGGCTTCGACCCAGTCGAACACCGGCCTGAAATCGGTGCCGCCGCCGCCTTCGATCTCAGTGGGCAACTGCATGCTGTCCCAGGGTTCGAATTCCCACGGCGCCTTCTCCGCGATGCGGTTGTCGCAGGCAATGAGCGTGACCCTGGCGCGCACCTGGCCCTTCAAGGCATCCAGCTCGGCGACGAACTCGTGCAGTTCGTCGTCGGAGATCGAACCGCTGGTGTCGAGAGCCGCGACGACATCCAGCCCTTCGCTCGACAGGCGCGGCAGCAGCGCGTCGCCTTCGCGGCGCGAGGGACGCCGCCAGGAATAATCGTCGCGCTGGTTGACCGCGAAGAAACGCGCCAGCAGTGCACGCCACGGCAGGCTGGGGGCGAGCAAATCGTCGACCCAGCGCATCATGCTCTGCGACAGCTTGCCCGCCTGGCGCGCAGTTTGTGCAGCAGCAGCCAGGCGGTTCTTCCACTGTTCGGACAAGTCCTCGCGTTCCGCCTGCGACAGCGGGTCGGGCTTCTGCGATGCCTGGCCGCCACTGCCTTCGCGTTCCTCGGCTTCACTCTGGCCTTCCAAATCCCGTCCACCGGATTCGCCGGCTTCGGGATCGTCCTGACGCTGGTTTTCGTCAGGGCTCGATCCCGACTCGTTCTCGCTGTCAAACAGGTGCTCGTCGAAGGATTCCTCCGGCGTGTCATCGGGAATCAGCGGATAGATTTCCTCTGCCGACAGCGTCATGTAGTTCTGGTCGGCCAGTATCCCGTAGAGCGGCGGCTTCATGCCATCCTCGATCAGCACCAGGTTCACCGCGTGCTCGCAGGCCACGTCCCAGCGGCGCTTGATGCGGCCGTGACGGCGGTGATCGTGGCCCATCGCGCAGTGCATCGCCTCGTGCGCCAGCACGAACTGGGTCTGCGCGAGATTGAGGCCGGCGATGTAGTCGGGATTGAAATAAAAGGCACGGGCGTCGGTGCCGGTAGTCTTGCACCACTCGGGCGCGGGCGTCAGCGGCAGGTGCATCACCAGCGAGCCAAGGAAGGGCCGCTCCATGATGAGCCGCGTGCGCGCGGCGGCGAGCTTGGTGAGAACGGGCGCGAGCCTGGCGTCGTCGGCTTCGCTCATGGACTCAATGTTCGTACAGAACCAGATCGGCAATGCTGTTCGCCCACGCGGCGAATTCCGGTACGGCAAAGAGCGGCCGTCCGACCGCGCGATGCAGGTCGGATACCAGCATCACGCCCAGCTCGCGCTGGGGAAAACGGTGCGCGTACTTGAGAATGTTGCCGTAGATCGCCGCTGCGTTGTCGTGATCGGCGGCTTGCATGGCTTTGCGCACCAGCGCGGCGGCGATGCCGTATTGCAGATCGACGCCCTGCGGCACCTCGGCGTCGCGGCCCTCGATGATGGCGTCGATGTCGGGCATCTGGCTCATGTTTTTGACGAAGGTGCGCAGTTCGAGGCCGGCCGATTGCCCCACGCAGGCCACCAGCGCGTCGGCGAGCAGTGCCGTCGTGTCGAATTTTTGCAGCGCGCGGTGGGCAAACTCCCACGAGCGCGGGCTAGGGAAGGCAATCGGCGTATGCGCCGGATCGAAGCTGAACAGAAGGTCGGGACGAAAACGCAGGAAGGCGATCACGCGCGGATCGATGTCCTCGCCATAGGCCCAGTCCACCCAGTCGTCGAGAAAGACTTCGACCTCGTAGTGCGTGAAGCGGTTGGCCAGCGGCGCCGGCATCGCGTAGGTGACGCCGCGGTCGCCCTGCCGGTTGCCGGCGGCGAAGATCACCCAGCCTTCCGGCACTTCGTATTCGCCCAGGCGACGGTCGAGTATGAGCTGGTAGGCGGCGGCCGACACCGTCGGCGGCGCCGAGGTGATTTCATCCAGAAAGAGTATGCCGGCGGGGCCGTGGCGTTCTGCATCGGGCAGCACCGAGGGAATCGACCACTCGACCTGCTGCCCGTTGCGGAACGGAATGCCGCGCAGGTCGGTCGGCTCCATTTGCGACAGACGGATGTCGATCAGCGGCACTTCGTGCTGCCGCGCGATCTTGGCGACGATCTGCGACTTGCCGACGCCAGGCGGCCCCCACAACATTACGGGCGTGTGGTGGCCGTCGACGGCGCTGGCAAATTCTCGGTCGAGGATGGTTTCGATGTGGGAGGGACGCATGACGATCGCGGCAAATCCTGAATGCCGCCGATGATAATCGCTCCCCCATGCGCGGCCAAATCCGCCCTTGCCCGGGATGGGGGGATTTTGTTACCGTGGGATACGTTCTCTCAGGCCGATCTCCATGAATTTTTGCAGCGAATGTGGCAGCGCCGTGGTGCTGCGCGTCCCGGACGGCGACCACCTGCCGCGCCATGTGTGCCCGGACTGCGGCACCATCCACTACCAGAATCCGAAAATGGTCGTCGGCTGCATTCCCGAATGGCAAGACAAGGTGCTGCTGTGCCGGCGTGCAATCGAACCGAAGCACGGTCTGTGGACGCTGCCCGCGGGTTTCATGGAAAACGGCGAGACCACGCTCGAAGGCGCGGTGCGCGAAACCTGGGAAGAGGCCGGCGCGCGCATCGAGGTGGGCGGCCTGTACACGCTTTTCAACCTGCCGCACATCAACCAGGTCTACCTGATGTTCCGTGCGCGCCTGCTGGACCTCAATTTTCAGCCCGGCATCGAATCGCTCGAAACGAAACTCTTCGGCGAGTCGGAAATTCCCTGGAGTGAAATCGCCTTCCGCACCGTGCGCGCCACGCTGGAACTGTATTTCAGCGACCGCCGCGCGGGCGCGTACGGTTTCCACTTCGGCGACATCCGCACGCGCTGAAGCGCCCCGCCGCTCAGGCTGCGGCAGCCAGCGTCTCGCGGCTCACCACATCCATCCCTACGCGCAGCCAGCCTTCATGGCTTTCCTGCACTTCGCCCAGATGCAGGCGATACTGCGTGGCGCCGTCGCGCAGCAACAGCCGCGCGCCGTGCCGGTAGTGCGAACGCGGCAGCAGCAGATTGCTCAAGCCCTGCCCGGTCCGGCTCATCGGCAGGAGCACGGCGGGGGTTGCCTCCCGCGTCAGGTCCGCGGTCTCGTCGTCGAAACGGATTTCGACCCGCTTGGGATGACGCGACAATCGCTCCGCGCCGATCAGCGTCTGCCCGCCTTCCTCACGGTTCCACCGCGCGGCGAGCAGTTGCCAGCCGTGCTCCACCGGGTCCCAGCTCGCCGCGAGCAAGCGTCCATGTGGCTGCGTGCACGTCTCGGGCAACGAAAAACCCATGCCTTCCGCGCTCTCGTCACGCAACGTCCAGGATTCCAGCGCCCGCCCATCGGCGGCAGGTTCCGGCCGCTCCAGCGCATCGAGAATGGCATCGATGCCGGCAGCAACCCAGACGCGGCCAAAGCGGTGTGTGCGCTGGCCGGCACGCCGCACGCCGCCGCGCTCGATCAGGCTCGCCACCTGCCTGGTCAGGCCGCCCTCGCCTTCCGCATGCGCGTCGAGCGTCTTCAGATGATCGATCAGCGGACGCAGCGAGAAATAGCGCAGGCGTCGCCCCTGCACCGCCTCGCCGTCCAGCACGCTCGCGCCCTCGGCAAGTGAAAGATCGACACCATGCGTGGCCCCGTTCTTCTGCGGCACTTTTTCGGGCAGCGGCAAAGGCTGGTATCCCTCCAGAATCTGTGCAATCGACTCAATCTCCTGGGCGCGATAGCCCAGCGGGTGCACCAGCCCCATCAGCACGATCAGCGCGTATTCGCGCGCGCAGTGGGTCGCGCGCGCGTTCAGCGTCACCGGGTTGTTCGCCAGGCCATCGCGCTCGAGCAGGCGATAGATTTTATGCACGCGCCGCCAGGCAGTCGAAGCCGGCGAACGCGCCTGATGGAAATCCCAGCGCATCGCAAGGCCCGCGTAACGCAGCGCGCGTGCAGCGATGGCCGCCACATGCGGTTTCAGTTCCGCGCGCGCCGGCCCGCGGTAAGCCTGCTTGAGCATGATGAGCCAGGCTTCCGCCAGGAGCGACCAGAAGACCCAGGATTCGCGCCAGAGCGCCTGTCGCGCCAGGCGAAACGCCGACTGGTTGCGCACGTACTGTTCGACGATACGCATCTGCAAGGGCAGGCCAGCCCCCTCCAGTTTCAGCAGGGATTTCATGCGTGCCTGCGTCGCGGGCACATTCTCGGCGTTGAAACGCTCCAGCCCCTCGACCAGCGCGTGATGCGCATCGTAATCCGAATCGGGCGGCAGATTGCCAAGCCACCTTTCCGTGGATTTGATCGAAGCAAAGGGCGACCCCGAAGCTAGATTGCGGCGGCGAGTCAGGCTCGTCAGCATTTCGAACAGTTCCGTCATGGCGTATCTCTGATGAGGCGGTTATCCGCTGTACAGCAGCATTTGTGCCCGTATCGTGACACGGCGCTCCGCCCCGCAGCATCGCATTCTTCGGGCAGCAGCGGCAGGCAGGCAGTCGAAATGCCGACAGCCCCTGTCAAATCTCTGCCGTTGTCCCGCACACGCGCACACGCCGCAACCCCTGGCCTCGCACCTGCCGCCCCGACCTGACCGGACGGTTGCGGGCGCCGTCTTCAACCCGGATAATCCCCCGGCCTTGACGTGAAACAGCGCGTAGCATTGACCACGTCCCCTGGTAGAACTGCCAAGCAATCGACCAAGCCCGCAAGCGGGGGAGAACGGTCACGGCGAATCGCCGCCCCGGATGATGAAACGGGGATTCGCCGTGACCGTCAGGCCTACGCACGCGCGGAGGCGCCCTGCGGCGTCTCGGCCCCGTCAGCGCGCGCCGCTTGCAAACCCTATCGGCCGCATCGTGCGTCCCTATCGATTATCCAGGCTAAAAACCGGCGTGCGGAGGGCGCAGTGACGACAGCAACAGAAGAAAAAGCAAGGTGACGTGACGTTTTCTGGCGCGTCGAGAATACGGTGGGTTGGCAGAGCGGTTGAATGCACTAGTCTTGAAAACTAGCAAGGATGCAAGTCCTTCCAGGGTTCGAATCCCTGACCCACCGCCATCACAATAACGGGAATACAGACGTGCGACGCCCTTGTGTGTTCCTTTGATGCGATAACAAGCGTCAGTGGGCTTGAGGTCATCAAGGCGCTCGCTCCTCCTGTAGCCACGGCCATCATTGCATTCGTTGCCTTGAGGAACTGACAGCGACAGGACTAGGCCAAGCGGGAAGCGGAATTTCTCGATTCCCTGCTTGAAGCTACCCACACCTGCATCGCCGAGATGCCTAAGCCCATCACGCTCTTGGAGATGGCAAAGATCCGTGCGGAAAGACTTTGATGGATCGGATCACTCTTGTCCAAAACAATTTTCGCCGGATCGGTCTTGGACAGCATCTTTGTAATTTCGAAGTGCGACGTAGGGCGGGAATACCTTCCCGCCGCAACGCACCGTGGGATGGCCGGGATGTCGGCAAGGGGTTGCCGACCTACAGCCTGGTTCGCCGGTCTCCGGGCCAACGCGTCTGAGCCACCGATCATTTGCTGTCGATGCGCTGCTGAGCCGCCCGCCCCTTGTCCTCCCCCCGCTGTTGGGATGATGCTAGCGGCCTGTCGCACCGGAGACCCGCCATGACCTACGTACTTGCACTCGACCAGGGCACCACCAGCTCGCGTGCGCTGCTGTTCGACGCCGCCGGCCGCATCCACGGCGTGGCGCAGCGCGAATTCGCCCAGCATTTTCCGCAGCCGGGCTGGGTGGAACATGATCCGGAGGACATCTGGGCCAGCCAGTGCGCGGTTGCGCGCCAGGTGGTGGCGGAAGCGGGGCTTGCCGCCACCGATATCGCGGCCGTGGGCCTCACCAACCAGCGCGAAACCACGGTGGTGTGGGATCGGCGCACCGGGCGAGCCATCCACCGCGCCATCGTCTGGCAGGACCGCCGCACCGCCGGGCTGTGCGACCGCCTGCGCGCCGCTGGCCACGGCGATCTCATCGCCCGCAAGAGCGGCCTCGAACTCGACGCCTATTTCGCCGGCACCAAGCTTGCCTGGCTGCTCGACAACGTGCCCGATGCCCGCCGCCGCGCCGAGGCCGGCGAGCTGGCGTTCGGCACCGTCGACAGCTGGCTCTTGTGGAAACTTTCCGGCGGCACGCTGCACGCTACCGACGCGACCAATGCCTCGCGCACCCTGCTCTACGACATCCATCACCAGGAGTGGGACGACGAACTGCTGGCGCTGTTCGACATCCCGCGAGCACTCTTGCCCGAGGTACGCGATTCGAGCGGCTTCTTCACAAACACAACCGCCATCTTCGATGGGGCCGCGCTGCCCGTGTGCGGGGTGGCCGGCGACCAGCACGCGGCGCTGCTGGGCCAGGCCTGTACCCGGCCCGGCCGGGTCAAGAACACCTACGGCACGGGCTGCTTCGCGCTGATGAACACGGGTGACACGTCCACCGTTTCAGCCAGCCGCCTGCTCACCACCACGGCGTGGCGGCTCGGCGGACGCGCGCAGTACGCGATCGAAGGCAGCGTCTTCATCGGCGGCGCGGTGGTGCAGTGGCTGCGCGACGGACTGGGCCTCATCCGGCACGCCTCCGAGATCGAAGCGCTGGCCGCCCAGGTGCCGGACAGCGGCGGCGTGGTTTTCGTGCCGGCCTTCGTCGGGCTGGGTGCGCCGCACTGGGACGCCTATGCGCGCGGCGCGGTGTTCGGCCTCACCCGGGGCACGACCGCCGCGCATCTGGCGCGCGCCGCGCTGGAAGCCATCGCCTTCCAGAGCGCCGATCTCATCGCCGCCATGCAGGCCGACAGCGGACTCGCGCTTACCGAACTGCGCGTCGACGGCGGCGCTGCCGCCAACAATCTGCTGATGCAGTGCCAGGCCGACCTGCTCGGCGTGCCGGTGGTGCGCCCGCAGGTGATCGAAACCACGGCGTTCGGCGCGGCCGCGCTGGCGGGTCTGGCCGTGGGCGTCTGGCCCGACCTCGACGCCGTCGGCCGGACCTGGCAGCTGGACCGCGTGTTCGAGCCCGCCATGAGCCGCGATCAGGCCGAATCGCTGCGCGCCAACTGGCAGCGCGCCGTCGGCCGCGCCGGCCACTGGATCGACCCGGCTGACGGCGCAGGCGCGTGATGGATCGCGCCACCGCACTCGACCGCCTGCGCACGCGCAGCACCCCGTGGGACCTGCTCGTCGTCGGCGGCGGCGCAACCGGGCTGGGCGTGGCGCTCGACGCTGCCGCGCGCGGGTACGCGGTGGCGCTGGTCGAACGCGACGATTTCGCCGCCGCCACCTCCAGCCGCAGCACCAAGCTCTTGCACGGCGGCGTGCGCTATCTGCGTCAGGGCAATATCAAACTGGTGCGCGAAGCCCTGGCCGAACGCGGCCGCGTGCTCGCCAACGCGCCGCACCTCGCCACGCCACTGCCCTTCGTCATCCCCGCGTACCGTTTTGGCGAGCGTTTTTACTATGGCGCGGGACTTGCCGTGTACGAACGCCTGGCCGGGCGCGCCAGCCTGGGTCGCTCGCGCATCCTCGACGCCGCCGGTACGCGTGCCGCCCTGCCCGGCCTGCGCAGCCACGGCCTGCGCGGCGGCGTGCGCTATCTGGACGGCCAGTTCGACGACGCACGGCTGGCGCTCTGCCTCGCGCAAAGCGCCTGGGACCACGGCGCCACCGTGCTCAACCACACCGAACTCGTCGCGCTCACCCGGCGCAACGGCCAGGTCGACGGCGGCGTGGTGCGCGACCGCGAAACCGGCGAAACTTTCGAACTCAGTGCCCGCGTCGTCGTCAACGCTACCGGCGTGTTCAGCGACAGCCTGCGCCGGCTGGCACGCCCCGACGCCGAGCCGACGGTCGCGCCAAGCCAAGGCACGCACCTCGTCCTGCCCCGACGTTTCCTGCCGGGCGACGCCGCGCTCATGATTCCCCAAACCGACGACGGCCGCGTGCTGTTCGCCATTCCCTGGCAGGGTCGCCTGCTGCTGGGCACCACCGACCAGGCTGTTCCCGAGGCCGTGGCCGAACCCGTCGCCCGGGCCGACGAAATCGCCTACCTGCTGCACCACATTGCCCGCTATCTCGACCCCGCACCCAGCACCGCCGACATCCTGGCCGTTTTCAGTGGCCTGCGGCCCCTGGTCCGGCAGGCCAGGGCACGAGGCACGTCCGCACTCGCCCGCGACCACTTGCTGCACCACGAGGCTGGCCTCGTCAGCATCACCGGCGGCAAATGGACGACTTACCGCGAAATGGCCGAACAAACCGTCGACCTCGCGGCCCGGCTGGCCGGCCTGCCAACGCGCCGCTGTCTCACCGCCGGGCTCCCCCTGCATGGTGCCCCGGTCCAGCCCATGCCCGCCAACGACCCGCTCGCCCGGTACGGCAGCGACGCCTCCGCCCTGCGCACGCTGGCCGCCGCCCGGCCCGAACTGGCCGCGCCCTTGCACCCCGCGCTGCCGCTTACCGGTGCGGAAGTGGTGTGGGCCGCCCGCCATGAAATGGCGCGCACCGCCCTCGACGTGCTCGCCCGCCGCGCCCGCGCAACCGTGCTCGACGCCCACGCCAGCCTCGACGTTGCCCCGACCGTCGCATGCCTGCTAGCGCAGGAACTGGGGCACGACGACGCCTGGGCCACCCGGCAGGGTGCGGCCTGCCAGCAGCACATCCGCACCTGCTGCCTGCCGCCCGACGCCTGAACAGCGCTGTCTATCGGGACTTGAAATACCCGTCCCCATCTTTCGCGCACGCGTTTTTTCATGCAATTTTGTTTTCTCGGGAGATAGCATGTCCGCCACCAGCAGCAAAGAAACCCTTGGATTCCAGGCCGAAGTCAAACAGCTCCTTCAGCTGATGATCCATTCCTTGTATTCCAACAAGGACATCTTCCTGCGCGAACTGATTTCCAACGCCTCGGACGCCGCCGACAAACTGCGCTTCGAGGCGCTCGCCGACCCCGCGTTGTTCGAGAACGACCCCGATCTCAAGATCCGCATCGCCTTCGACCGCGAGGCGCGCACGCTCACCATCAGCGATAACGGCATCGGCATGAGCCGGCAGGAAGTCATCGACCACATCGGCACGATTGCGAAATCCGGCACGCGCGAATTCTTCAGCCAGTTGTCCGGCGACCAGAAGAAGGACGCCGCGCTGATCGGCCAGTTTGGCGTGGGCTTCTACTCCGCCTTCATCGTCGCCGACCGCGTCACGCTGACCACCCGCCGCGCCGGGCTCACGTCCGAGCACGGCGTGCGCTGGGAATCGGAAGGCGCCGGCGACTACACGTTGGAAACCGTGGAGAAGCCCCAACGCGGCACCGAGATCGTGCTGCATTTGCGCGAAGGCGAGGACGAGTTCCTCTCCGACTGGAAGATCAAGTCGGTGATCCGCACCTATTCCGACCACATCACCCTGCCCATCGTGATGAAGAA
>CAZOVQ010000027.1:0-14745 GCA_964583195.1 uncultured Thiobacillus sp. | reverse complement strand
CGGTGCCGCCGCCGATGCGGCAGGCGACGCGGCAACCGCCGGCGCCGCAGCCGCAGCCGCCACCGGCGAGGCCGTGTCCAATGCCGCCGCCGAGGCCGGCGAAGCCGCTGCTGGCGCTGCATCCGATGCGGCCCAGGGGGCTGCCGATGCCGCCGCTGCTGGCGCCGAAAAGGTTCACGAAATGGCCGGCAAGGCCAAGGAAGCCCTCGGAAAATAAAACCTCCGCCCGAAACGGCCGGGCAGGCCCGGCCGTTTCGTTTGCATGGCCGGGAAAACGTCGGCGCCGGTACAATTCCGGCAGCTCCCTCCTGCTTCCCGCCATGCGCATCATCCTCTGCCTGCTGCTTCTGTCTGGCGCACCGGCGTTTGCCGCGTCAGCCGCGTCCGTCACCCTGCATCCGCTCGAACAGGTGGCCATCCACCCTGTCCGCGAAGCACCCGCGCAGGCGGTTTCGCTCAATTTCTCCCGGCTGTCGGCCGAGCTTGCCGCGCGTATCGAACGCATCCCGGTCGAACCCGGGCAGCGCATCACCCGCGGTACGGTGGTGGCCACGCTCGACTGCGGTGACGCCAGCATCGCCGTCCGGCGCGCCGAAGCGACGCTGGCCTCGGCCACGGCACGAATGCGGCTGGCGCGGCAGCAGCTCGCGCGCAACAGCGAACTGGCGGCCAAACAGTTCATCTCCGGCGATGCGCTCGACAGCCGCAAAGGCGAACTCGAAATCGCCGAGGCCGAGCTGCAGCTCAACCAGGCAGCGCTCGACGCGGCCCGTCGCGATATGGCCAAGTGCACGGTGCGTGCGCCGTTTCCCGCCATCGTCGAGGAGCGGCTGGCGCAGGAAGGCGAATGGGCCAATCCCGGCACGCCACTGGTGCGCGTGTGGGACACGTCGCGCATCCAGCTTGTGGCGCAACTCCAGGCACAGGATGCCGAAACGCTGGCACGCGCCCATCCCGGATTCGTCTGTCTGGGACGCGATTACAGGGTCAAACTGCTGCGCGTCTCGCCTGCGATGAATCCCGCCGCGCGCACCCGCGAAGCGCGTCTGACGTTCACGGGCACCTCGCCCGCGCCCGGCAGCAGCGGCGTACTGCGCTGGCACGATCCACGCCCCTGGCTGCCCCACGACTATCTGGTCCGCTACGACGGCAAACTCGGGGTGTTCGTCGAGCGCGCCGGGGTGGCGCGTTTCGTCGCCCTGCCCGGCGCCCAGGAAGGCCGGCCGGCGCTCGCCGACAGTCTGCCGCGCGACGTGCGTCTCGTCGGCGACGGCCGTTTCGCGCTGCATGACGGCATGAAGCTCGCACCGCGCTGAGGCCGGCTTGAGTCTCTACGCCCGCTTCCTCACCAACCGCCCGTTGGCGAACATCAGCTTCGCGGTCATCCTGCTGCTCGGCAGCTTCGCCTATCTCGCCCTGCCGCGCGAGCAGGATCCGGAAATCAATTTCAACTGGCTGGTGATCAACACGGTGCTGCCCGGCGCCGCAGCCGAGGATGTCGAGAAGAAAGTGACCGATCCCCTGGAAGAGGCGATCCGCACCCTGCCCGACATCCGCTTCGTTTCCAGCACCAGCCGCGACAATTCGTCGATCATTCTGGTGCGCTTCCGCGATATGGCCGAACCGCTGTTCGCGAAGCGGGTGACCGATCTGCGCCGTCTGGTGCAGAACAAATACACGAGCGATCTGCCCGACGACGCGCGCGAGCCCGACGTGCAGGAACTGACGACTTCGAACGGTTTCCCCACTGCCATGCTGCTCCTCACCGGGCCGGCCGCCGATGAACGCCTGCGGCTCGCCGCGCGCCGGCTCAAGGACGATGTCGAACGCCTGCCGGGGGTGGACCGGGTATTGTCCACCGGGCAGGGCGACCCCGAGCTGCGCATCGAGTTTTCGCCGCACGAGATCGCGGCACGCGGCCTGACCGCGGCGCAGGTGGCCGACGCAGTCGGTGCCTGGTTTCGCGATACGTTCGCCGGGCGCGCACGGGTGGGCGAGACGGACTGGCTGGTGCGCGTCATCGGCCAGGAGGCCGACGCCGACTACCTGGGCCGGCTGACGGTGCTGTCGCCGCGACTCGGTTCACCGGTTCCCCTGTCGTCCCTGGCCAGGGTGGAAACCGCGCGCGCGCGCGCCAGCAATCTGGCGGCGTCGAACGGCCGGCCGGCGGTGATTCTCGCTGTCACCAAAAAGAGCGGGGTCAACACCCTGGATCTGGTCGCCGATCTCCGCAGACTCATCGCCGAGCGCGGGCCAGCGCTGGAGAAGGCAGGCTTCGCGCTGATGCTCTTCGACGATCAGACCGTGCCGACCCGGGCAGCCATCGGCGTCATGGAAGTCAACGCGCTGATCGGCCTGCTGATCGTACTTGGCCTGTGCTGGCTTTTTCTCGGCAGTCGGCTGGCGCTGCTGGTGAGTCTCGGCATTCCGTTCTCGCTCGCGGGCACCTTCACGCTGCTGCATGCGTTCGATTTCACCCTGTCGATACCGGTGCTGCTCGGCGTCGTGATCGCGCTCGGCATGCTGGTCGACGATGCAGTGGTCATCACTGAAGCGATCTACTACCGCATCGCGCGCGGCGCCGATGCCCTCGCTGCGTCGCTGGCCGCGGTGCGCGAAGTGGGGTGGCCGGTGTTCGCGGCCGTGGCGACGACGATCGCCGCCTTTCTGCCGCTGATGCTGATGCCCGGCATCCTCGGAAAATTCATGCTGCTGGTGCCGCTGGTGGTGACGCTGGCGCTGCTCATCAGCCTCGTCGAGGCCTACTGGATCATGCCGGCGCACGTCGTCGCGCTCGGTGTCGATTTTTCGCAGCCGTCGCGTTCGCAGAACGCGCGCCGCCAGGCCACTCATGCCCTGCGACTGGGCTACACTCGCGTGCTGGTGAAGCTGCTGCGCCATCCCTGGCGGGTCGGGCTGACGGTGCTGGCACTGTTCGCCACTTCGGCCGGTCTGGTCGCCTCCGGCGCGGTGCGTACCCAGTTCTTCGCTTTCGATCCGATCCGCCTGTTCTACGTGAGTCTGGACATGCCGAGCGGCAGCGTGATCGAGTCCACATTGGC
This sequence comes from uncultured Thiobacillus sp., assembly GCA_964583195.1. Taxonomy (GTDB): domain Bacteria; phylum Pseudomonadota; class Gammaproteobacteria; order Burkholderiales; family Thiobacillaceae; genus Thiobacillus. The sequence continues at coordinate 11,683 of CAZOVQ010000027.1, read as the reverse complement.
TGAAACGCAGAAAATCGAGGCTGCGGTGCGCCGTCACCTGCGGCCCGGCGAATCGCGCGGGGTAGCCAGTTATGCGGGCGTGAAATGGACCGAAACCGAGCCGTTGTACGGCGAAGCCTACGGGCAGGTGAGCGTGTCGCTGCAACCGCGCAGCGGCGGCATGCGCGAGGTCGACGCGGTGATCGAGGCGATGCGCCGAGATATCGAAGCCCTGCCGGTGCGCGGCAAGGTAGTCTTCACCCGGCTCGCCGGCGGCCCGCCGTCCACCAAACCCATCCGGCTGCGGCTGCGCGGCGACGATGTCGGGGAATTGCGCGCTGCCGCGGCGGAACTGAAACGTGCGGTGTACGCCCTCGACGGTACACGCGACGTGATCGACGACGATCTGCCTGGCCGCGCGCAGCTCGTCCTGCGGCTCGACGCCGAAGCCGTGAAGGCTGCCGGGCTCGATCCCGGGACGGTGGCGCGGCTGGTGCGTCTGCACACCGAAGGCGAGATCGTCAGCGAAACCCGCGCCGGCGGCGACAAGGTCGAAATTCGCGTTCGTGGCGCCACGGCCAACCGCAGCGGGCTCGACGACGTGCAACAACTGCTCGCCGATCCAGTCGCCCTGCCCGATGGCGGCACCACCCCGCTCGGCGCGCTGGTGCAGGCCGAAACGCGCATCGGCTCGGGCGGCATCAAGCACTATAACCTGAAGCGCGCAATCACTATCGAAGCCGACCTCGACAAGACCCGCCTCGATACGGTCGAAGCCAACGCGCGCATCGCCCGCGCGTGGGTAGCGCTCGCGCCGCGCTACCCCAACACCCAGATCGACTTTTCCGGCGAAATGGACGATATCCGGGAAAGCCTGGCAGCGATGAAAATGCTGTTCCTGTTAGGCCTCGGCCTGATCTACCTCATACTCGCTGCGCAGTTCCGTTCCTACTGGCAACCCTTCCTGATCCTGCTGACCGTACCCATGGCCTTCACCGGCGTGGTGGCCGGCCTCATCGTCACCGGCAACCCGCTCAGTCTCTACACCCTCTATGGCGTGATCGCGCTCGCCGGCATCGCGGTCAACTCGGCCATCGTGCTCGTCGATGCGGCCAACGCGCGCCTGCAAGCCGGCATGGGCCTGCTGCACGCCACGCTCTACGCCGCTCGGCGGCGGGTCGTACCCATCCTCATCACCACCATCACGACCATAGGCGGGCTGTTCTCGCTCGCCGTCGGGCTGGGGGGCCACTCGCTGATCTGGGGGCCGATGGCGGCGAGCCTGGTGTGGGGACTGCTGGTCGCCACCCTGCTCACGCTATTCGCCATGCCGCTCCTGTTCCACCTAACCATGCAACTCGGTACCGGCCCCCACGGCGGCCTCGTCCAGCGCCTGCGTCGCGTCGCATGAATCCCCTCGACCTGTTACGCGAATCTTTCCGTATCGCCGTGGCCGCCGCCGATCCGGCACATGTGCTGCCGCCGCACCTGCCTGCCCCGCCCGCCGGTCGCACACTGGTCGTTGGCGGCGGCAAGGCGGCGGCAAGCATGGCGGCGGCAGTCGAGGCGCACTGGCCGACGGAGGCGCCGCTCGCCGGTCTGGTCGTCACCCGCTACCGGCATGGTCTGCCAACCCGGCGCATCGAAGTCGTCGAAGCCAGCCACCCCTTACCCGACGGGCGTGGCGAAGCTGCCGCGCAGCGCATGCTCGACATGGCCGGCACGCTCGGCCCGGACGATCTTTTGCTGGCGCTGATTTCGGGCGGCGGTTCCAGCCTGCTCGCCGCGCCGGTCGAGGGCGTCAGCCTGAAAGCATTGCGACAGACAACCCGGGCGCTGCTCGACGCCGGCGCGACGATTCACGACATCAACACCGTTCGCAAGCACCTCACGCGCGCCTCGGGCGGACAACTGGCGCGCGCGGCGAACGGCGCGCGCGTGCTGGCGCTCCTGATCTCCGACGTCACGGGAGACGATCCCGCCGTGATCGCTTCCGGCCCCTGTGCGCCCGACCCCACGACCCCGAGCGACGCGCTCGGCGTGCTGGCGCGTTTTCGCATCGACGTTCCCGAAGCGGTGCGGCGGCATCTTGCACGGCACGCCGGCGGGAATGACACCCCCAAGCCCGGCGACCCCTGCTTCGCACACACGGAAAACCGTATCGTCGCGCGAGCGCGCACCAGCCTCGACGCGGCCGCCCGCCACTTCGAAGCCCAGGGCATCGCCGCCTGCGTGCTGTCCGATTGCGTCAGCGGCAACGCCCGAGCCGTGGCCCGCCAGCACGCCGCCCTCGTCGATGCCATCCGGTGCCGGCCGCTCGCCCTGCTATCCGGAGGCGAAACCACCGTGACCCTGCACCCCAGGCATGGCCGCGGTGGACGCAATACGGAGTTCCTGCTGGCGCTGGCGTGTGCGCTGGGCGATGCGCCGGTGTGGGCGCTCGCCTGCGATAGCGACGGCATCGACGGCAGCGAGGACAACGCTGGCGCCGTGCTCACCCCCGATACCCTACGTCGCGCACGGGCGGCGGGCGTCGATGCTGCCGCGCATCTGGACGCGCATGACAGTCATGGGTTTTTCGTCGCACTCGATGATCTCGTCATCACCGGCCCGACGCGCACCAATGTCAATGACTATCGCGCCCTGTTGCTAATTTAGGCGCTGCACCTGAACCGGGTCGCCCAGCTTGAGGCCGAAGCTCGCGGCCGCACTGCCGCGGTTGACTGCGAGTTCCACCAACCCCACGCTGTTGACGAACCAGAAGCCTTCCCCGCGTCCGACGAAGCCGAAGCTCTCGCTGTGGCTGAACAGCCGGCCCGCCGCCTGCACCCGCGTGTTGGCGGGCACGGCACGAACACCAGTCCAGGCATTGCCGTAGTGGTCGATGTAGATGACCCGCGGCAGATCGCCGGCGTCGAACTCGAGCGCGGGTTTTTCCTGCGGCTGCAATTTATCAGTCGGGAAATCGCCGCGCGCGATTTCCGCGGCAACCTGCGCGAACAGGTCGCGTCCGTGAAAGGTCGCGGACAGGGCGGCGGGTTTCCAGACGATGCGCCAGAACTTCGCATCGTCTGCACGCGCCGCGAGCACCGACAAAAGACCGTTATCCGGGCCGACGAACCAGCGTCCCGCCGCCAACAGTACCAGAGCTTCGCGCGGCGTGCCCACACCGGGATCGACTATCGTGAGGAAGACCGTGCCCGTCGGAAAGCCGCTGGCAAAGGCAGCCAGCAGATGCGCCCCGGCATGCGGATTGAAATCGGGCACTTCATGCAGGAGATCGACCACGACGTGGGCCGGGGCGTATTCCACGAGGCGCGACTTGAGCTGTCCCACGTATGGATCGCGGGTGCCGAAATCGGTGAATAGAACGATCATCGTCATCAGCCGGGAGTGAAAAATCCCGACTATGCCCGTCACCTCACCTGCCGGCAAGGCCGGCCGAATACGCAAAAAGCCGGGCGGACCCGGCTTGTCTTGCGAAGCTGACGGCGTCTATTCGGCGTCGACGGCAGTGGCCGCTTCAGGACGATCGACCAGTTCGACCAGCGCCATCGGTGCGTTGTCGCCTACGCGAAAACCATATTTGAGGATACGCAGATAGCCGCCCGGGCGCGCCTTGTATCGCGGGCCGAGTTCGCCGAAGAGCTTGACGACCATTTCGCGGTCGCGCAGACGGTCAAAAGCCAGACGATGGTTGGCAAGCGACGGCTCCTTGCCCAGCGTAATCAGGGGCTCGACGAAGCGACGCAGCTCCTTGGCTTTGGGCAAGGTGGTCTTGATGACTTCATGCCGCAGCAGGGAATTGCTCATGTTGCGGAACATGGCCAGACGGTGACTGGTGGTGCGATTGAGTTTGCGGTTGGACTGACGATGACGCATGGCTTTTCCTTTCTACAGTTTTTTCTTGGGCAAGGCCGCCTGCCACGGCGACCCGCACTTTATGGTCGGGTGGCAAGAATATTAGGGGCGTTCGAGTCCCGCAGGCGGCCAGTTTTCCAGCTTCATGCCAAGCGAAAGGCTTTTTGAAGCGAGCACGTCCTTGATTTCGTTCAGCGACTTGCGTCCCAGATTGGGGGTGCGCAACAGTTCGGTTTCGGAGCGCTGGATCAGATAACCGATGAAATAGATATTCTCGGCCTTGAGGCAGTTCGCCGAACGGACGGTCAGTTCGAGGTCATCCACTGGGCGCAGCAGCAGCGGATCGACCTGGGGCGAACGAGGCGATTCGGATTCGCTCGGCATGCCTTCCAGATCGGCGAATACGGAGAGCTGGTTCACCAGGATCCGGGCCGCGGTGCGAACCGCTTCCTCGGGCTCGACCACGCCGTTGGTCTCGATGTCTATCACCAGGCGGTCGAGGTCGGTACGCTGTTCGACGCGCGCGCTTTCGACCGAATAGGCGACGCGGCGCACCGGGCTGAACGAGGCGTCGAGCAGTATCGAGCCGACGGCGCGGGTTTCTTCCGAAATCTTGCGCACGGTGGCCGGCTGATAACCGCGACCCGCTTCGATCCTGATTTCCATGTCGAGCTTTCCGCCCTTGGTCAGGTGGGCGATGACATGATCGGGATTGAGCACTTCGATGTCATGGCCGATCTCGATGTCGCCGGCGGTGACGACGCCCTCGCCCGACTTGCTGACCTTGAGCGTGGACTCGGATTTCCCGTGCATTTTGAAGGCGATCCCCTTGAGGTTCAGGAGAATGTCGACGACGTCTTCCTGCACGCCTTCAATGGTCGAATATTCATGAACCACACCGCTGATCGCGACCTCGGTCGGCGCATAGCCCACCATTGACGACAACAGGATGCGGCGCAGTGCATTGCCGAGCGTATGGCCGTAGCCACGCTCGAAAGGCTCCATGATTACTTTGGCATGCAACGGCGAGGCGCGATCGACTTCGACGATGCGCGGCTTGAGAAATTCCGTGGCGCTTTGCATAGAGTGCGGTTCCTTAACTTGAAGCAACGCGAAGCCCTGGCTGGAATCCCCTCCGCCGACGGTGCGGAACGGCAAGAGGGAAACGGCTCAGGCTTACTTGGAGTACAGTTCGACTACCAGCGATTCGTTGATCGTCGAAGGCAGGTCCGAACGCTGCGGCACTGACTTGTAAGTACCCTTCAGAGACTGTCCATCAACTTCTATCCATTCGGGGTAGCCACGCGCTGCGGCTGCCTCCACGGCAGCCTTGACCCTGAGGTGCGCCTTGGCCTTTTCCGAGACTTCGAGCACATCGCCCGCACGGACCTGATACGAAGGAATATTCACCCGGCGACCGTTGACGGTAATGCCGTTGTGACGCACGATCTGTCGCGCCTCGGCACGCGAGGCGCCAAAACCCATGCGATAGCATACGGAATCGAGACGCGACTCCAGCATGGCCAGCAGGGTTTCGCCGGTTACGCCCTTGCGGCTCTCGGCCTTTTTGTAGACCAGACGGAACTGCCCTTCGAGCACACCGTAGATGCGGCGGATTTTCTGCTTTTCACGCAGCTGCACGCCGTAGCCGGACAGGCGGGCGCCGCTTTTCTGGCCATGCTGGCCGGGCGCATAGGCACGACGTTCGATGGCGCACTTGTCGGTGAAGCACTTCTCGCCCTTCAGAAATAGCTTCTCGCCTTCGCGGCGGCACTGGCGGCATTTGGGATCAAGATTACGAGCCATGATGTTTCCCGGTAATTTAGATACGACGCTTCTTGGAAGGACGGCAGCCGTTGTGAGGAATAGGCGTCACATCGGAGATGGCCGTGATCCTGAAGCCAAGCGCGTTGAGTGCGCGCACGGTGGATTCGCGTCCGGGGCCAGGCCCCTTGATGCGCACTTCGAGATTCTTGACGCCGTATTCCTGCGCCATCTTGCCGGCGTTTTCCGCCGCGACCTGCGCCGCGAACGGAGTGGACTTGCGTGAGCCCTTGAAGCCCGCCCCCCCCGCTGTCGCCCACGACAGGGCGTTGCCCTGGCGATCGGTGATCGTGACGATGGTGTTGTTGAACGAAGCATGAATGTGCGCGATACCTTCCGCCACATTTTTCTTGACCTTTTTGCGGACGCGCGCCGCGGTTTTCGTCGCCATGTCTGTCAACCCTTACTTTTTGATGGCCTTGCGCGGGCCTTTGCGGGTACGCGCGTTGGTGCGGGTGCGCTGGCCGCGGACGGGCAGCCCCTTGCGATGACGGAAGCCGCGGTAACAACCAAGGTCCATCAGGCGTTTGATGTTCATGGTGATTTCGCGACGCAGGTCGCCTTCCACCGTGAACCGGGACACGCCTTCGCGCAAGCGCTCCATTTCGGCCTCGGTCAGGTCCTTGATTTTCGACGTCTGGGCTACGCCCGCCGCATCGCAAATCTTTCCGGACGTGTTACGACCGATACCGTAAATGGCGGTCAGGGCGATCACCGCGTGTTGATGATTCGGGATATTTACCCCAGCAATACGAGCCATTCGCAAAGCTCCGAACGCAAAACAAAAAATTATAACACGTCAGCCAGAATTTTGGCAGACCCGCAGCGGATTCCCGCGCTCAGCCTTGGCGCTGCTTGTGGCGGGGATCCTCGCAAATCACGCGGACGACGCCTTTGCGACGCACGACCTTGCACTTGCGGCACATTTTCTTGACAGAGGCTTGTACTCTCATGACTTTCTCCATTCAGCCCGGCTATCGCTCGCCAGTTGCGTTCACTCGTTACTTGGCACGGAAAACGATCCGGCCTTTTGTCAAATCGTAGGGCGTCAACTCGACGGTCACCTTGTCGCCGGGAAGTATCCGGATGTAATGCATGCGCATCTTTCCAGAAATATGCCCTAGCAAAACATGGCCGTTTTCCAGCTTGACCCTGAAGGTTGCGTTCGGGAGATTCTCGAGCACTTCCCCCTGCATCTGGATCACATCTTCCTTCGACATCAGCGCCCCGCCAGACCGTTCCTGAAATTGGCCTTCTTAAGCAGTCCTTCGTACTGATGAGACATCGCATACGCCTGCACCTGTGCCATGAAATCCATGGCCACCACCACGATAATCAGCAGAGAGGTGCCGCCGAAATAAAAGGGCACATTCCACTTCAGAATCAGGAACTCGGGCAACAGGCAGACCAGGGTGATGTAGATCGCCCCCACCAGCGTCAGCCGGGTCAGGATTTTGTCGATATAGCGAGCGGTCTGGTCACCCGGTCGTATGCCCGGCACGAATGCGCCGCTTTTCTTCAGGTTGTCGGCCGTTTCCTTCGAGTTGAACACCAACGCGGTATAGAAAAAACAGAAGAAGATGATGGCCAGCGCATACAGCAGGACGTAAACCGGCTGTCCCGGCGCCAGCGTCGCCGCGACATCCTTCAGCCAGCTCATGCTGTCCCCGCTGCCGAACCAGCCCGCAAGGGTGGCGGGAAAAAGAATGATGCTGGACGCGAAGATCGGCGGAATGACGCCTGCCATGTTGAGCTTCAGCGGCAGGTGCGAGCTTTGACCGCCCACGACCATTTTACCGACCTGACGCTTGGCATAATTGACGAGAATCTTGCGCTGACCGCGCTCGACGAACACCACCAGCGCAGTCACAAGCAGCACGCCGACAAAAAGCATCATCACCAGCGGGATCGAGAAGGCGCCCGTCCGGGTCAACTCCAGGGTGCCACCGATCGCGTGCGGCAGGCCTGCGGCAATACCGGCGAAAATGATGATGGAGATGCCGTTGCCAAGACCGCGTTCGGTGATCTGTTCACCCAGCCACATCAGGAACATGGTGCCTGCGGTCAGCGTCGCCACGGCGGTCAGACGAAAACCCAGGCCCGGATCGAGTACGAGACCGGCCTGCGACTCTAGCGCGATGGCTATGCCGAGCGACTGGAAGAGCGCCAGCCCCAATGTGCCATAGCGGGTGTACTGGGTGATTTTGCGCCGACCGGCTTCGCCTTCCTTTTTCAGCGCTTCCAGCTGCGGCGATACCGTCGTCATCAACTGGACGATGATCGAAGCGGAAATATAGGGCATGATGCCCAGCGCAAACACGCTGAAGCGTGACAGCGCGCCGCCCGAGAACATGTTGAACATGCCCAGGATGCCACCCTGCTGGGACTTGAAAAGGTCTTCGAGGACGACCGGATCGATTCCCGGCACAGGAATGAAAGTCCCGATCCGGTAAACGATGAGCGCGCCGAGCAGGAACATGAGACGGCGCTTGAGGTCGCCGTATTTGTTCAAGCCGGTCTTGGGAGTGGCCACAGCGGTGCGACTCGATTATTCGGCGACGCTGCCGCCCGCCGCTTCGATCGCGGCACGCGCACCCTTGGTGACCGCAACACCGGACAGCTTGATCGCCCTGCCGATTTCTCCGGACAGGTATACGCGCGCCGCACGGACGGCGCCGCTCACCACACTCGCCTGCTTCAGCACCAGGAGGTCGATCTCGTCCGCACCGATCGCGGCCAGTTCGGACAGGCGCACGCGCGCGGTGTCGGCCTTGGTCAGCGAGATGAAACCGCGCTTCGGCAAACGGCGGTGCATGGGCATCTGGCCGCCTTCGAAACCGATCTTATGGAAGCCGCCGGAACGGGATTTCTGGCCCTTGTGTCCACGCCCGGCGGTCTTGCCCAGACCGGAGCCGATGCCGCGGCCGACGCGGCGCTTGTCCTTCTTGGCGCCGTCAGCCGGCTTGATCGTATTCAGTTCCATTTAAGCCTCGCACTTCACCAGATAGGCGACCTTGGTAATCATGCCGCGATTGGCCGGGGTATCCAGCACTTCCACGGTGTGGTTGATACGGCGCAGGCCGAGGCCGCGCACACAGGCGCGATGCGGCGCCTTGGTGCCAATCAGGCTCTTGACCAGCGTCACTTTCATTTTCTTTTGCTCGCTCATACTTTACCCCGCGATGTCTTCGACGGATTTGCCGCGCTTGGCCGCCACATCCGACGGCGTCGACATTTTCATCAGGCCATCGATCGTCGCCCGAACGACGTTGTAGGGATTGGTCGATCCCAGGCACTTGGCGAGCACGTTCTGCACGCCCATCACCTCGAACACCGCGCGCATCGCACCGCCGGCGATGATGCCCGTACCTTCAGACGCCGGCTGGATCAGCACACGCGACGCACCGTGCTGGCCCACCACGGTGTGATGTAAAGTGCCGTTCTTGAGGCTGATCTTGACCAGTTTGCGGCGGGCTTCTTCCATGGCCTTCTGTACGGCAACCGGCACCTCACGGGACTTGCCCTTGCCCATGCCGATACCGCCATCGCCATCACCGACCACGGTCAGCGCGGCAAAACTCATGATCCGGCCGCCCTTCACCACCTTGGTGACGCGGTTGACTGAAATCATCTTTTCGCGCAGGCCGTCGCCTCGCTCTTCGTTACTCGTAGGTGCTGTACGGGCCATCTTGTTCCGCCTCGTTAAAATACCAAACCGCCTTCACGGGCAGCATCTGCCAGGGCCTTCACGCGCCCATGGAACTTGAAGCCGGACCGGTCGAAAGCCACTTTCTCGATACCCAGGCCTTTGGCTTTTTCCGCCAGCCGCTTGCCCACTTCCGCCGCCGCGGCAGCATTGCCGCCGTTCGTCAGCTGCGCGCGCATGTCCTTGTCGTTCGTGGACGCGCTGGTCATCACCGTGCTGCCATCCGCCGAGATGATCTGGGCGTAGATGTGGCTGTTGGTGCGATGAATGGCCAGGCGGATCGCCTTGACGGCCGCAATTTTGGCGCGGGTTTTGCGCGCGCGGCGTTGCCGTGACTGCTTGGTGTTCATGATCTGTCCTTAAACCTTACTTTTTCTTGGTCTCTTTCTTGATGACCACTTCGTCGCTGTAGCGCACGCCCTTGCCCTTGTAAGGCTCCGGCGGGCGGTAGGCGCGCACATCGGCGGCGACCTGCCCGACCGCCTGGCGGTCGATACCCTTGATGACGATCTCGGTCTGCGACGGGGTTTCGACCTTGATCCCCGCAGGCATCTTGTGGACGACCGGATGCGAAAAACCCAGGGTCAGATTCAGCGCATCGCCTTGTGCCTGGGCGCGATAGCCCACGCCGACCAGCGTCAGGCGTCTTTCGAAGCCCCTGGAGACGCCCTGCACCATGTTGTTGACCAGCGCACGCATGGTGCCGGCCATGGCATTTGCCTGAACACTTTCGCCCACCGGGGCAAAGCTGAGCACGCCGTCGTTCAGCGACACCGTGACATCCGGGGAGCCCGACTGCACGATCGAGCCGAGCGGGCCCTTCACTGCGATTTCAGCGCCAAGCGTCACCTCGACCCCCTTGGGCACGGTGATGGGATTTTTAGCTACACGTGACATATCCGCTCTCCCTTACGCGACCACGCAGAGAATTTCACCGCCCACGCCCCTGGCGCGCGCATGGCGATCCGCCATTACGCCGCTCGAGGTGGACACGATGGCCACGCCAAGGCCGTTCATCACGCGCGGCAGCTCCTGAGCCCCCTTGTAAATACGCAGGCCGGGCTTGCTGACGCGTTCGATGCGCTCGATGACCGGACGGCCGGCGTAATACTTCAACTGGATATCGAGTTCCGGCTTGCCGGACTCGCCGCGCACGGCGAAATCGTCGATATAACCTTCGTCCTTCAGCACTTTGGCGATTGCCACTTTGACCTTGGAAGAAGGCATGGACACCGAGGCCTTTTCCACCGATTGCGCATTGCGGATGCGGGTCAGCATGTCCGCGATGGGATCACTCATACTCATTTCGTTAGCCCTTTACCAGCTTGCCTTGACGATGCCGGGGATTTCGCCCTTCATCGCGTATTCACGCAACTTGCCTCGCGCCAGACCGAACTTGCTGAAGACTCCACGCGGACGCCCCGTCAACTGGCAGCGGTTACGCTGGCGCACAGGACTGGCATTGCGCGGCAGGGCCTGAAGCGCCTGATAGGCAGCCATGCGCTCTTCGTCGCTGCTCTGCGAATTGGCGATCACGGCTTTCAGCGCGGCACGCCTGGCGGCAAATTTCTTCACCATGCGCGCACGCTTTTCTTCACGATTGATCAGGGATAACTTGGCCATGCCTACCTCGATTCTTGCCTGATTTAGTTCTTGAACGGGAAACTGAAGGCGGCCAGAAGGGCGCGCGCTTCGTCGTCTGTCCTGGCGGTAGTGGTGATGGTGACGTTCATCCCGCGCAGCGCATCGATCTTGTCGTATTCGATCTCGGGGAAAATGATCTGCTCCCTGACACCCATGTTGTAGTTGCCTCGACCGTCGAAGGATTTGCCGGACACGCCGCGGAAATCGCGGATACGCGGCATCGCAACCGTCACCAGGCGATCCAGGAACTCATACATCCTGGCACGTCGCAGCGTCACCATGCAGCCGACCGGATAGTTTTCGCGAATCTTGAAACCGGCGATGGATTTCTTGGACTTGGTGACGACCGGCTTCTGACCGGCGATCTTTTGCATGTCGCCTACCGCGTGCTCCATCACCTTCTTGTCGGCCACCGCTTCACCCACCCCCATGTTGAGGGTGATATTCTGGATACGCGGGACTTCCATGACAGACTTGTAGCCAAACTGCTCGACCAGCTTGGGCACGACCGTGTCACGATAAAATTCTTGCAAGCGCGCCATGATTACCCCTGTGCGTCGACCATTTCGCCGTTGGACTTGAATACGCGCACTTTGCGACCGTCCTCGAGCAGTTTGTAGCCCACCCGATCCGCTTTTTGCGTACCCGGATTGAAAAGGGCGACATTGG
>CAZOVQ010000026.1:0-15082 GCA_964583195.1 uncultured Thiobacillus sp. | reverse complement strand
TCGGTGTCGCTATCAACGACGCGCCCCGTCTGTACCGGCTCGCCGCCAGCCTGCCGCATCTCGACGTGGTGGGCATCGACTGCCACATCGGTTCGCAGCTCACCGATCTCTCGCCGCTCGCCGACGCAGCCGGACGCGTGCTGGCGCTGGTCGACTCCCTTGCCGCCGAAGGCATCGCGCTCGATCACATCGATCTCGGTGGCGGCGTCGGCATTCGCTACCGTGACGAAACACCGCCCGACCTTGCCGCCTACGGCAGCGCGCTGGCGCGGGAATTCGCCGGCCGCCACGAAAAGCTGCTGCTCGAACCCGGGCGTTCGCTGGTCGGCAACGCCGGACTTCTGCTCACCCGCGTCGAGTATCTCAAGCCCGGAGATGACAGAAATTTCGTCATCGTCGATGCGGCAATGAACGATCTCATGCGCCCAGCCCTGTACGAAGCCTGGCACGACATCGTCGCCGTTCGCACGCGCGACACCGCCGTCAACCGTTACGACGTCGTCGGGCCGATCTGCGAAACCGGCGATTTGCTTGGCTTGGCAAGGGACCTGGCGATCGACGAAGGCGACCTGCTGGCGCTGCTTTCGGCCGGCGCCTACGGCATGAGCATGGCGTCGAACTACAATTCCCGTCCGCGGGCGGCCGAAGTGCTCGTCTATGGAAATGAAATCCATCTCATCAGGGCGCGCGAGACGCAAGACAGCCTAATGGCCCAGGAACGGCTTGTTTACTGACTTTCGAGAGCTTCCACCAAACCGGCGCGAGCCGGTTTTTTTGTATCGATACGATACATTTTGCCGGGCTGCTACATTATTTTTCAGCGTTCGCTTGCGCAGATGCAGCGATTCGTTGTACGTGCGGGAAAACTATCTAGAATGAGGCTCACCAAGCGGAGCCTCGGTATCGTCCGTATCTGGCGGGTTTCGGGCAAGCGGGTCGCCTGTCGGTACCACGCTTTGGAAGTGCAAATTCGAACTGCACGTTGCTTCAAGACGTAGTGTTGTAGTGAATGTGTTCAACTTTCAAGGAGTGTCAAATGGCAACTGTGAAGAAACCCGCCGCCAAGCCGGCGGCCAAAAAGGCGGCCGCCAAGCCGGCCGCCAAGAAACCCGCGGTGAAGAAAGCCGCTCCGGCCAAGAAGGCGGTCGCTGCCAAGAAGCCCGCGGTGAAGAAAGCCGCTCCCGTCGCCAAGCCGGCCCCTGCACCCGCGCCGGCTTCCGCACCCGCGCCGGCGGTACCGGTCATCAAGCCGTTCGGGCTCTGAACAGGTCGGGCACTGCCCAATCTGAAACCGGGGCGTGTCCCCGGTTTTTTGTGCCCAGGTTGCTTGCCAGACGACGCAACCGAAGCGGAGCAGCGGTTCGCTGCGCGGACCCGGCGTGCCACCGCCGCGGTATGTCGCGCAGTCATGTCGGCGCATCAGGCGCGCACGGACGGGTACATGCCGGACGCGGGCGTTTTTTCAGCCCCACACCCGCGAGGGTTGCCACGACGGCGGACGGGTTTACACTTCGCGACTGGAATCTTCCCGAGTGACGCAAGCATGGCCATCCCGACTCCCACCGACATCCAGTTGCATCAGGCTTCGAAGAAGCTGCAAATCTCCTTTGCAGACGGCGCGCAATTCGAATTGCCTTTCGAATTCTTGCGCGTCTATTCGCCTTCCGCCGAAGTGCGCGGCCACGGTCCGGGGCAGGAAGTGCTTCAGGTCGGCAAAAAAGGCGTCGGCATCAACGCTGCCGAACCGGTTGGCCACTACGGCATCAATTTCTACTTTTCCGACGGCCACGACACCGGCATTTATTCCTGGGAATACCTCTACGATCTGGGCGTCAATCACGATGCGCTGTGGGCGGACTACCTGCGTCGCATGGAAGCGGCCGGCGCTTCGCGCGATCCCGGCATCGCCGCGATGTTCGATCGCAAGCCGCAGCCGAAATAAACTGCCGATGGCCGACCAGCTTTCGATCGCCGCGCTCCTCGGGACGCGGCGTGTCTGCACGGGCCGGCAGCGGTGAATTTCAGCGCGGCGGTGGCCGGGGCGATTGCGCTCGCCACCGGCGAGCCTTTCTCGCCGCGTGCGTCGCGCGTAGTCTCGGGCGGTGACATCCACGCGGCATCGGTGCTGGACGGCGGCGGGCGGCGGTTTTTCGTCAAGGCGAATTGCGCTGCCTGCCTGCCGATGTTCGAGGCCGAGGCCGACGGGCTTGCCATGCTGGCGGCAAGCGGCACCGTGCGCGTGCCTCGGGTCGTGTGCCACGGTGTGGCACACGACCATGCCTTTCTGGTACTGGAATATCTGGACTTGCGCCGTGAGGGGGACGCCGCGCGTCTGGGCGAACAATTGGCCGCGCTGCATCGTCTGCCGCAGGCAGCTTACGGCGGGCCGCGCGACAACTGGATCGGCGGTACGCCGCAGAAAAATGGCCGGGCCTGCAGCTGGATCGCTTTCTGGCGCGACGCCCGGCTGGGAGTTCAGTTCGAACTTGCAGCGCGCAAGGGCTACGGCGGCGCCTTGCAGCGTGACGGCGAAACGCTGCGCGCCCGGCTGCCGGAATTCTTTGCCGGCTATACACCCGCGCCCTCGTTGCTGCACGGCGACCTGTGGGGCGGCAATCACGGCTATCTGCCCGACACTGCGCCGGTACTGTTCGATCCTGCGACGTATGTTGGCGACCGCGAATGCGATCTGGCCATGAGCGAGCTGTTCGGCGGCTTTTCGCCCGACTTTCACGCGGCCTACCGTGCGGCCTGGCCGCTCGACGCGGGTTATGCGACGCGCAGAACGCTCTACAATCTCTATCATGTGCTCAACCATGCCAACCTGTTCGGCGGCGGCTATGCGAACGAGGCTGCCCGCATGACCGCCGCGCTGCTGGCGGAAATCCGGTGAATCCGGAGCGGCGCCGCTTTTCCCTGCTGGCGGGTGCGGTGCTCTCGCTTGCCGCCTGTTCCCGGCTGCTGCCGGAACCCGTGCCGCCGAAAATCGGCATCGCCGACATCGAGGTGAAAAGTCTCGGTCTATTCGAGCAGACCTTCGACGTGGGTTTGCGCGTCGACAATCGCAACGACTTCGAGCTGGCGATCGAGGCGCTGGAATTCGAGATCGAGGCGAACGGCCGTCCGTTCGCAAGCGGTCATTCGCAACACCCGGTAAGAATCCCGGCGGCGTCGGACGCCGTGCTGCGGGTTGAGGCGACGACGCAGTCGGAGACGCTTCTGCGCCAGCTCAAGCGCCTGCCGCGGGGCGGCCTTAAGGCGGGCGTGCCCTATCGCATCAGGGGCCGCGTGAAGATCGAAGGGCTGCCCGGCTGGCTGCCTTTCGACCGCAGCGGCACGGTTGGTGGCGAGGCGAAGCCGCCCAAGGGCGAGGCAGTTTGAACCGGCGTTGCCGTAAACAACGCACAGCCCGTCATTCGCAGCGCATGCCGTCCTTCACCCAGGCTTCTACATCGCGTTTCCATTCGGCGTAGCCGCCCGGCACGGCGGGTTGCTGGCCGCCCGGGGTCATGCCGGAGTCGAGCGCCCAGCGGATGCGGCCGTCGTGCAGCAGATGGTGCGCGAGTTTCTTGCCGTCCGGATCGTTGCCCATGCGCGCCTTCACCAGCCGGCAGGTGGCGGCGGGCGAAAAGCCGGTGTAGTCCATGTGGTTGGGGGCCATCCAGTCCGTATTCGGCGGCAGGCCGACCACCTCCGGACGATGGCACTGCATGCATAGATAGCGGCTGCGGTGCGAATTGAAGGCCCGGCCGCCGCGTTCGCGCGTGTTGAACTGATGGCACTGCAGGCAGCGCGGGTGCTGGAATTTGGCCTGGAGATGCGTGGCGAACACGACCGGCGCGTCGGCAAGGCCCGGGGCCGGCGCGAACAGGGAAACCAGAAAGGCGAACAGGCGGCGACGCACCGGGTTCAGCCCGAACAATCCGGGTTCAGGTCTATTCCAGACCCTTGGCATGCAGATAATCGTCGTAGCCGCCCAGGTAGTACTCGACACCTTCGGGGGTGATTTCAAGGATGCGGGTGGCCAGAGACGAAACGAACTGGCGGTCGTGCGAGACGAAGATCAGCGTGCCCTTGAACAATTCCAGCGCGAGGTTCAAGGACTCGATCGACTCCATGTCCATGTGGTTGGTCGGCTCGTCCATCACCAGCACGTTGTGCCGGCCGAGCATGAGCTTGCCGTAGAGCATGCGGCCCTTTTCGCCGCCGGACAGCACGCGCACCGACTTTTTGACGTCGTCGCCGGAGAACAGCAGCCGCCCGAGGATGCCGCGCAACACCTGCTCGTCGTCGCCCGGCTGCGTCCACTGGTGCATCCAGTTGGTGAGGTTGAGATCCATGTCGAAGTCGGCGACGTGGTCCTGAGAGAAATAGCCGATGTTGGCGTTTTCGCTCCAGCGCACCTCGCCGGTCTGCGGTTGCAGCTCGCCCATCAAAAGCTTCATCAAGGTCGATTTGCCGACGCCGTTGCCGCCGATGACGGCGAGCTTCTCGCCGGCTTCGAGCGACAGGTTGACGTCGGAAAAGAGCGGGGTGTCGCCGTAGCCGAACTTGAGGTTTTCCACCTCCAGCGCGCGGCGGTGCAGCGCCTTTTCCGGATCGAAGCGGATGTAGGGGTTCTGCCGCGAGGACGGCTTGAAGTCCTCGATCTTGATCTTGTCGATCATCTTCATGCGGCTGGTGGCCTGGCGCGCCTTCGATTTGTTGGCCGAGAAGCGGCGCACGAATTCCTGCAGTTCGGCGACCTTGTCCTTGGCCCGTGCGTTGGCAGCGGCCTGGCGCGCGCGCGCTTCGGTCACGGCGAGCATGTAGTCGTCGTAGTTGCCGGGCCAGACCTTGATCGTGCCGTAGTCCAGGTCCGCCATGTGGGTGCAGACCTGATTCAGGAAGTGCCGGTCGTGCGAGATGACGACGATGGTCGCGGTGCTCTCGTTCAGCACCTCTTCCAGCCAGCGGATGGTGTTGATGTCGAGGTTGTTGGTCGGCTCGTCCAGCAACAGGATGTCGGGCTTGGAAAAGAGCGCCTGCGCCAAGAGCACGCGCAGTTTGAAGCCGGGCGCGATCTCGCCCATCGTGCCCTGATGCTGTTCGGTGGGGATGCCCACGCCCAGCAGCAGCTCGCCGGCGCGCGCTTCGGCGTCGTAGCCGCCCAGCTCGCCGAACTTGCCTTCGAGCTCGGCAGCGTGCAGGTAGTCTTCTTCGGTCGCCGCAGGATTCATGTAGATGGCGTCTTTGTCCTGCATCACCTTCCACATTTCGGCGTGGCCTTGCAGCACCACGTCGAGCACGCGCATGTCCTCGTAGCCGAACTGGTCCTGACGCAGCCAGGCCATGCGCTCGCCGGGGTCGAGCGCGACGTTGCCGGCGGTGGGCTCCAGCTCGCCGGCGAGGATTTTCATGAAGGTGGATTTGCCGCAGCCGTTGGCGCCGATGAGGCCGTAGCGGTTGCCGTCGCCGAATTTGACGTTGACGTTCTCGAACAGCGGTTTGCTGGAAAATTGCAGGGTGATGGAAGCAGCGGTGAGCACGACGGTAAACCCAGGATTGCAGAAAAGCTGCCCATTTTAATCGGTTTGGGCCCGGCCTTCGTCGCCACTGCACTCGCAGCAACGAGACCGGAACGGGTTCAGGACGTTGTTGTGGCCCAGAGCGGCGCCAGTGCCGGGTGCGCGGCGACCGGCCGGTCGAGAAAATAGCCCTGCACCAGATCGACGCCGTACTGACGCAGGAGCGCTAGGGTCTTGCCGTCCTCGACGTATTCGGCGATGACCGATTTGCCCAGACCGAGCGCGACGCTGACCATGGCCTGCACGAATACCTGGTTGTCCGGGTCGTTGGGCAGGTCGCGGATGAAGATGCCGTCGATCTTGATCGTATCGACGTTTAGATGCTTGAGGTAGGCGAAGGAAGCGAAACCGACGCCGAAATCGTCGAGGCTGATGCCGCAGCCGAGCTGGCCGAGTGCTTCGATCATGCGTTGCGCGTCGTGCAGGTCGGAGACGGCGGCGGTTTCGGTGATTTCGACGACGAGACGGCGCGGTGCGACGCCGGCGGCACGCAATTCGTCGCCGATGAATTGCGGCAGGTCGGGCTCGGACAGCGAGCGGCCGGAGAGATTGACGGCGATTGGCGGGATGCGTTCGTTGCTCGCCAGCGTGCGCACGACCTCGCGGATCACCCAGCGGTCGATGTCGAGGATGCGTCCGCTCTTTTCGGCCAGCGGGATGAAGTGCGCGGGCATGATGAGCAGGCTCGGGCTGTGCTCGTCGAGCATGCGGATGAGCGCTTCCAGGTGCGACAGCGAACCGTCCTCGGCGCGGTAGACGCCCTGGAAATGGAGCTGGAAGAGATTCTTGTCGATGGCGTTGCTGATGCGTTCGCCCCAGGTCAGGCGCGCGCGCATCTCGCTGTCGGCGCCGATGTCCGTGCGATAGACGCGCCAGGTGTTCTTGCCGGCGTCCTTGGCCTGATACATGGCGATGTCGGCGCGTGCGACCAGATCGTCTGCATTGGCCGCGTGCGTGGGATAGTAGGCGATGCCGAGGCTGGTGGTGAGCCTGAGATTCTGGCCTTCGAAACGGAAGGGAATCTGCGCGATCGCACGCACCACGCGCTCAGCCAGCGATTCGGCCTCGTGGTCGGTGACGTTCGGCAGCAGGACGGCGAATTCGTCGCCTCCCAGGCGGGCCAGCACTTCGTTGCGCCGCACCAGGGCGCCGATTTCTCCGGCCACGCGGATCAACAGTGCGTCGCCGGCACGGTGGCCGTAGCTGTCGTTGATGGTCTTGAATTCGTCGAGATCGAAGAACATCACCGCCGCACGCATCCGGTGGCGGTCGGATTCGAGCATGGTGCGCGCCAGTTCCTGCTGGAAGCGGTGGCGGTTGTACAGACCCGTGAGCGCGTCGCGTTCGGCGAGGTAGACCAGCTGCTCGGCGGTCTGCCGCTCGCGGGTCACGTCCTCGTATATCCACAGGTGGCCGATGAAGCGGCCCTCGCGGTCGCGTACCGGATAGTCGAGTTCGGTGATGACCCGGCCGTCGGTCATCTGGATTTCAAAGCTTTCCGAAATTTCGCGCGTTTCGAGAACCGACAGCAGGTGCCGCGAGAAATGATCCGGGCGGGCGAGCGTGGAACTCGACCGCGCCAGCACCTGATTCACCGGCAGGCCGATCAGGCCTGCGCTTTCCTCGATCATCCACATGCGCGCGAACGCGGGATTGTGGTAGATCACCCGGCCGTCGGCGGCGACGAACAGGATGCCGAGATTCATCGCCGACAGCAGCGCGACCAGACGAGCCCGTTCCTGTTCTGTCTCGCTGAGATATTTGCGTTGCAGGGTTTCCGACGCGCGCAGTTCGTTCACAGCCTCGCGCAAACTGGTCTCGGTCGCCTTGAGATCGTCGATATTGTGGATGCTGGCGCGGATGCCCTGGTAAACGCCGTTGTGGTCGTGGATGGGCTGCCAGTTCACCACCCCCCAGAAATGGCCGCCGTCGGCATGGCACAAACGCAGGGTGTAGCCCTGGCCGGAGGTACCGCGCAAGGCCTGGCGGAACTGGAATTCGGCGCTGCCGCGATCCTCGGGGTGGATGATGTCGGCGGGAAAATCCATCTTGCCCATGCAGGTGCCGACGCTGTAGCCGAGCATGCGTTCGACCGACGGGTTGATCCACAGCAGGCGTCCCTCGGGTGACAGCCAGAACTCGATGTCGTGGGTGTAGTCGGCGATGGCGTGGAAACGCGCCTCGTTTTCGCGCGCACGCTGGACGTTGGCCGCTACCGATTCGGCCATGCGGTTGAATGCTTCGACGAGTTGGCCGACTTCGTCACGGCCGGCGTCGTCGACGCGCACGTCGAGATCACCTTGCGCCATGCGCCGGCTGGCGCGCGCGAGCGCGTCGAAACGCTGCATCAGGGCGCCGATCGACCACCACAACAAGGCGCCGGTGAGCAGCAGCGCCAGGGCGGCGAGTGCGAGGTTCTGCCGCAGCGTGTCGGCGCGCACGGCGCGGATGAAATCGTCCGCGGCACCCAGTTCGACCGTGCCGTAACGCAGGCCGGCCGCTTCGATCGGATGCGTCGCGGAAAAGGCTGCGCGCCCGTCGGTCGCGCCGTCGCGGAAAATCACCCGTTCGTGTGCGTCGCGCACGGTCAGCGCGTAGAAGCCGTGTGCCCGCACCAGATCGAGTGCAATGTCGCGCACCTCGGCGTCGTCCTGCTGCACCATGGGCGTCAGCAGCGCCGAGGCGAGCACGGCTGCAGCCGAATCCACCTGCTGGATCGCGTTGGTTTCGAGCGCCCGATGGCTGTGCCGAACCGCGTTGCCGAGCACCAGCGCCAGCACCAGCGCCTCGATCGCCAGGGCGCCGAGGAGAATCTTGAAGCGTAGCGGCAGCGCGTCCCACCAGCGCTTCATGGGGTATCCCCGATTAGCGCGCGCGTCGCCGGCGCATAGCGCCGGAAGGCATCCAGTTCACTGCCGTCGGGTTCGACCAGATCGTCGTAGTGGCCGCGCTTGAGCATGTGCTGGCCGTCGGGGCCGCGCGAGAATTCGAGCAGCGTGGTGACAAGCTGCTTCGCCTGCGCGTCGTTCAGGCGGGGATGCGCGAGAAAGACCAGACTCGACAGCGGGGCGGTGCGCGCGACGATGCGGGTCGTCGCCGCGCCGCCGTTCAGGTTCCAGCTGTGTTCGGAAAGCAGGGCGGCATCGGCGCGGCCGTTGACGAGCAGCGACAACGCGTTGTTGTGCGTGCCAGCGGCAACGCTCTGGTAGTCGCGCCCTTCGACGAGCCCGGCGTCGGCGAGCAGCGCCTTCGCGGCAAGGGTGACGATGGCGGCCGAATCGGGCATGGAGATGCGGCGTCCGGCCAGGCCGGCCAGGCCGGGCAGGGGATCGTCCTTGCGCACGACGACCAGGCCCGTCACCGGGTTCTTGTACTTGAGCAGCGGCCGGTAGCCGGCCTCTTCACGGGCAAGCCAAGCCAGGTGAGGCGCGGTGAGGAGCAGGTCGTATTCGCCTTTGCGTGTGCGCTGCGCGAAGGTGGCGAAATCGGGCGCACTGTACAGAACCACGTTGCGGCCGATCGCAGCGTCGAGATGCGCGACGAGCGGGCGATAGAATTCAATCAGCCGTTGCGGATTCATGTACGGGAACACGCCGAAGGCGAGCGGCTCGGCTGCCTTGGCTCCGGTCGGGAAAAGTGCGAGGCAGAGCGTCCACAGGGCAAGTTTTTTTGCGGATAACCATCGATACATGACTCGCCTCCGGGCGGATGCGTCCGTGTACGATCCGCTATCCGAGTTTTTTTTCGAGGACCTTGGATTTCCGCTTGTAGTTGTAAAGCGCCTGTTTGCGCTGTGGCAGCCGGTCCGGGCTGCTTTCGACGAAGCCGCGTTCCTCGAACCAGTGTTCGGTACGGGTTGTCAGGACGAATAATCGCCCGAAACCGGATTTTTTGCCACCCTTCTCTGCGGCGGCGAGCAGCAGGTCGCCGAATCCGCGTCCGCGATACGCCGGTGCCACCGCCAGACAGGCGAGTTCCGCAGCCGCTTCCTCGGGAAAAGGATAGAGCGCCGCGCAGCCGGCGACGACACCGTCGGATTCGAGCACCAGGAAACGCTCGACTTCCATTTCCAGCAGCTCGCGCGAGCGCCGCACCAGGATGCCTTCGCGTTCGAGCGGCTCGATCAGGCCGAGGATGCTGCCGACGTCGTCGATGGTCGCGGCCCTCAGGGTTTCCAGCGGCATCGGCGCGACGAGCGTGCCGACGCCGTCGCGGGTGAAAAGTTCGGACAGGAGCGCGCCGTCGCGGTGGCGCGAAATGAGGTGCGCACGTTTGACCCCGCGCGTGCAGGCGGTGATCGCACAGGGCAGGTAGTAGGCCACGTCCTCCGGCAGCTTGCCACCCTGCTCCAGAATCTGCCGTGCCTCGTTCACGGTGAGCGCGCTGTGGATTGCGCGGCCGCGGTCTGGCACGCCTTCGGTGTTCATCAGGAAGATCAGTTTGTCGGCGGCAAGCTCGGTCGCCGCTTGGGTGGCCACGTCTTCCAGGCTGAGGTTGAAGATTTCGCCGGTGGGCGAGTAGCCGATAGGCGAGAGCAGCACGATGTCGTGCTGGTCGAGGCGCCGCCGGATGGCTGCGGCGTCGATCTTGCGTACTTCGCCGGTATGCAGCAGATCGACGCCTTCGATCACGCCTATGGGCTGAGCGGTGACGAAATTGCCCGAGGCGACGCGGATGTCGGCGCCTGCCATCGGCGTGTTGGCCAGCCCCATCGACAACAGCGCCTCGATTTCCACCCGCACCGTGCCGGCGGCTTCCTTGACACAGGCGAGCGCGTCGTCGTCGGTGACCCTGAGGCCGCCGACGTAGCGGATTGCCGCGCCGTTTTCTGTCAGCCGCGCCTCCACCTGCGGTCGCACGCCGTGTACCAGCACCAGCCGCACGCCGAGGCTGTTGAGCAGATTCACGTCGTGTGCGAGTTGCACGAAACCGCCTTCCGCGATCAGCTCGCCGCCGAAGGCGATGATGAAGGTCTTGCCGCGAAATCCATGGATATAGGGTGCGGCCGAGCGGAACCAGTGGACGAAGCCGGCGGTGTCTTTCAGGGCTTTCAAGATGACAGGGATGAAAAAACGGAAAGTGTGCGAAGGATACCGAAAATGCCCGCGCTACGCAGGATTTCGACGCCTCGGCCTAACTCGGCCGCCGCACCCGGAACCACGCCGCGTACAAGGCAGGCAGAAAGAACAGGGTGAGGAAGGTTGCCGCGATCAGTCCGCCCATCACCGCAACCGCCATCGGCCCCCAGAAGATCGAACGCGACAGCGGGATCATCGCCAGCACGGCAGCGGCGGCGGTGAGGCCGATCGGCCGCATGCGGCGCACCGTCGACTCGACGATGGCGTCCCACTGCGACAGGCCGCGCCCGATGTCCTGACGGATCTGATCGACCAGGATCACCGAATTGCGCATGATCATTCCGGCCAGCGAGATGATGCCCAGAAGCGCGACGAAGCCCATCGGCCGGCCGCTCACGAGCAGCGCCAGCGCGACGCCAATGACGCCCAGTGGTGCGGTCAGCACCACCAGCAGCGATTGCGAAAAGCTGCCGAGTTGCAGCATCAGGAGGCTGAAAATGACGATGACGATGAGCGGCCACGAGGCGGCGATGGCGGCGTTGGCGCGGGCGCTGCTTTCCACCGGGCCGCCGACTTCCAGACGGAAGCCCGGCGGCAGGCTCGCCTGGAATTCGGCCATCCGGGGCGCGAGGTCGGCGGCGATGGTGGCCGGCTGGGTCGTGCCGACCGGGTCGCCGCGCACCGAGATCGTCGGCAGACGGTCGCGCCGCCAGATGAGGCCATCCTCGAAGGCGGGCGCGAGGTGAGCGATCTGTCCCAGCGGCACGCTCGGCGTGTTTTCGCCGCGGCTGCCCGCCGCCGCGGACGGTCCGGCGAAGGGGACGGGGAGAGTGCCGAGTGCGTCGACCGTGCGATGCTCGGCGCGCGGGGTGCGCAGGACCACGTCGATCAACTGGTCGTCCTCACGGAACTGGGTCAAGGGGGTCCCCGACAGTTGCAGCGCGGCCAGCCTGGCGACCCCGTCCGAGCTTAGCCCCAGCGCTTTCAGCTTGTCCTGATCGAGCTTCGCCTCGACCGTCAGCGACTGTTCGTTCCAGTCCAGATTGACCGCCGTGACGCGCGGATGCGCGGCGACGATGCGGCGCAGCCGCTCGGCTTCGGTCTTCAGCCGCGGGATGTTGGTGCCGGACAGGCGAAACTGCACCGGGTAGCCGACCGGCGGCCCGTATTCGAAACGCACGGCGCGCCCACGGACATTGGGAAAATCCGTTTCGAACAACGCGCGGATGCGCGCGATTTCCCGTTCGCGCGCGGGAATGTCCTTCGCAATCACCACCAACTGCGCGAAATTGCGGCTGGCCAGCTGCTGATCCAGCGCCAGCACAAAACGCGGCGCACCCTGGCCGATATAGGCGAGCACATGCGCCACGTCGGGGTCGCGGCGAACGAGGGATTCCAGACGCAGCGCTTCGGCGCGCGTGGCGTCGATGGAAACGCCCTCGGGCAGCCACATTTCGACCAGGATTTCCAGCCGGTCGGATTGCGGGAAGAACTGTTTCTCGACTTTCTGCATTGCCGCCACGCCGACCGCCAGCGCGGCCAGGGTCAGCGCGATGACCGTCCAGCGCCGGCGCAGACACCACTCGACCGCGGCGCGGAAACGCCGGTAGAAGGGCGTGTGATAGGCCGCGTCCTCATCCTCGACGTGCAGCGCGGGCTTGAGCAGGGCATAACCGAGATACGGCGCGACGACGACGGCGACCAGCCACGACGATAGCAACGCGATCGTCGTCACCGAGAAAATGGCGAAGGTGTATTCGCCGACCGTCGCCTTGGCGAGCGCAATCGGCAGAAACGCGGCGGCGGTGAGCAGCGTGCCGGTAAGCATGGGGAACGCGGTCGAATGGAAAGCGTAGGTGGCCGCCTCGAAGCGGCTCCAGCCGGCTTCAAGCTTGTGCGCCATCATTTCGACGGCAATGATCGCGTCGTCCACCAGCAGCCCCAGCGCGATGATGAGCGCGCCGGTGGAAATGCGGTGCAGGTCGATGTCGAAAAAACGCATCACCGCGAAGGTGATCGCCAGCACTACCGGAATCGACAGCATCACCACCAGTCCAGCGCGCCACCGGAGGGCGACGAAGGTCACCGCGAGGACGATGGTGACAGCCTCGACGAAGCTCTGCATGAACAGGTGCACCGCGCGCGCGACGATGCCGGGCTGGTCGTGTATGCGTTCGATCGTCAGCCCCACTGGCAGGCTGCGTTGCAGCGCCTTCATCGTCGCATCGACGTTGCGGCCGAGCGCGAGCACGTCGCCTCCCTTGGCCAGTGACACGCCCAGAAGCACCGCCGGTTCACCCTGCGAGCGGATTTCCGTTGCGGGCGGATCCTCGTAATGCCGCGTCACCTGGGCGAAATCACCCAGCCGCAGGCTGCGTTCGCCGATGCGGATGACGGTTTCGCGCAGGCGCTCCACGTCCGAATAGGTTCCCGACACGCGCAAGGGAATCGACAGCGCGTCGTTTTCCACGCGCCCGCCCGCCACCACGCCGTTCTGCTCCTCGACCGCCTGCGCGATCTGCTGCGGCGAAATGCCCAGGGTGGCGAGTTTCTGCATCGGCACCTCGACGTAGATCTTTTCTGGCACCACGCCGAACAGTTCGGCCTTGCCGACGTTGGGCAGCCGGCGCACCTCGCGTCGCGCATCCTCGGCGACGCGGCGCAGCTCGGCGCGTGAAAAGCCATCGCCGGTGAAGGCGTAGATCGAACCGAAGGTGTCGCCGAATTCGTCGTTGAAAAACGGCCCGCGCACGCCTGGCGGCAGTTGCGGCGCGAGATCGCCGATTTTCTTGCGTACCTGATACCAGGCCTCGGCCACCGCCGGGCCGCGTATCTCCTCCCTGAGATTGACGAACACCGAGGTTTCACCGGCCCGGGCATAGCTGCGCACGAAGTCCAGTTCCGGCATTTCCTGGAGCTTTTTCTCGATGCGCTCGGTGAGCTGTTCGGAAACTTCCCTGGCCGTCGCCCCCGGCCATTGCGCCTGGATCAGCATGATCTTGAAGGTGAATGGCGGATCCTCGGCCTGACCGAGCTGGAAATACGAACGCACGCCCAGCGCCAGGATCAGGATGACGAAAAAACGCAGCAGCGCCGGGTGCTCGATGGCCCAGCGTGAAAGATTGCCGCGTCCGGGAACGAAACGCGGGGCGTTGCTCATTGCGCGAGCCGCACGCGCTGCCCGGGCGCGAGCTTGTGCACGCCGGCCGTCACCACCCATTCGCCGGCAGTCAGACCGGACCGCACATCCGCCCGCACGCCATCCAGGGCGCCCAGTTCCAGCACCCGCACCGCGACGGTGCCGGTTTTCGTGTTCAGCACCCACACGCACGGACGACTGTTTTCCGTGAACAGCGCGCTTTGCGGAATGCTCAGAACCGGCGCCGCGTCGGCGGACACTTCGACCGTCGCGGTCATGCCCAGCTTCGCCGCTTCGTCAGGCGCATCCAGGGCGATCCGCGCATCATAGGTGCGCGTTGCCGGGTCGGCCGCCGGAGCCAGTTCGCGCAAGCGGCCGCTGTACATCTTGTCCGGCGCCGACCACAGGCGCACCTTCAGCGTTTTCGCTGCGCGCAGCGCGGCCAGCGCATTTTCCGGCACGTCGATCTTCACCTCGCGCGCACCCGCGCGGGCCAGACGCGCCACCCCCTGGCCTGCGGCGACGACCTGCCCGGCCTCGAACGACACTGCCGTGATCGTGCCGGCATGCGGCGCCAGAAGCTGTGTGTAGTCGGTCTGGTTCTGCTGCCGGGCGGCCTCGGCGACGAGCGCGCGCACCCGCGCGGCGGCGGCGTCGGCCGTCGCGCGGCGGCGGTCCAGTTCCGCCTGGGAAATGAAGTTGCGCTCGCGCAGCTCGGCGAAGCGGGTCAGATCGGCGTGCGCGAGCTTTGCCTCGACCTCCGCCGCGGCGAGCTGTGAACGGGCCGCCCGCGCCGCCAGCGCATAATCGCTGGAATCGAGCGTGGCCAGCACCTGACCGGCGGCGACCCGCGTCCCCGTTTCCACCAGGCGGCGAGTCACCCGTCCGCCCACGCGAAAGGCCAGATCGGTCTCGTAGCGCGCGCGCACCTCGCCGGCATAACGCACCGCGGCACCGCCCTCCCGTACGCCCACCTGCTCGGCGCGTACCGGCCGGATGTCGGGTGCGGGCGGTGGTGGCGCCTCGCCCCCGCAAGCGCCCAGCAGGCTCAAAAGCAGGGTGGGAAAGAGGAGTCTGTTCATGGCCGGATTATCGCCGAATCTTGCCAGCGGCGTCCGGCCGGCCACGCAAGGCTTGCATCCGGCGCCAAGGACGTTCAGACTCCCGCCTTGGCCGGAACCGGCCCCGGTTTCACTCTGTACATCGACGCACCCGTGGAGTCTTTTCGATGCCCGCACTCGCCAAACCCCTGACCGAAGCCGCCCTGCTCAAGATGCCGGAGTCGGATTACATGAACG
>CAZOVQ010000025.1:0-15383 GCA_964583195.1 uncultured Thiobacillus sp. | reverse complement strand
ACCTCGACGTCGTGGCCGATGAGTACGCGGCCAATCTGCGGAATCTTTTCCCAGACGCCGTCGTTCGGCGCGAAACCAAAGCCGTCGGAGCCGATCACGCAGCCGGAATGCAGAATCGCACGGTCGCCGATTTCACAGCCGTGGTAGACGGCGACATGGGCATGCAGCAGGCAGTCTTCGCCGATCCGGGCGTTTTCTCCCAGCGTACTATGGGCGCCAACGACGCTGCGGGCGCCGACGGTCACGCCGGCGCCGATCACGGCGAAGGGGCCGATGCTGGCGTCATTCGCCACGACGGCATCGGGGGCCACGACAGCGTATGGATGAATGCCTGCCGGCGGGCGCGGCGGTGGGTTGAGCAGTGCGCTGACGCGGGCGAAGTAGAGATAGGGTTGGGGCGTGAGAATACGCGGCAGTTCGCTGGCGTCGCGCGCCTCGGCCGGCAGGATCACCGCCCCGGCGCGGGTGCTGGCGAGATGGATGAAGTATTTCGCGTCGGCAACGAAGCCGATCTCGTCCGCCCCGGCGCGATCCAGCGGTGCGACCTGACGCACTTGCCGCGATCCGTCACCGACGAGCTCCCCGCCGAAACGGGCCACCAGTTCATGAAGCGTCGTCGCCATTCGGGACGAGGTGCCTGTGCGCCTTATTTTCCGCCCAGTGCCTTCATCACCCGGTCGGTGATGTCGCTTTTCGGGTCGACGTACACGGCCTGCTCGATGACGAGGTCGAATTTTTCGGTGCGGGCGATGTCCTGGATGGCCTTGCGGGCACGCTCCTGGATCTGGCCGAGTTCCTCGTTGCGGCGCAGGTTGAGATCCTCGCGGAATTCACGGCCTTGGCGCTGCAGGTCGCGGTTGAGGTTGCCGAGGTCTCGTTCCTTGACCTTGCGTTCGCTGTCGGACATGGTCACGCCGTCGCGGTCGAGCTGGGCCTGAAGGTCGCGTGCCTGCTTGGCGAGTTTTTGCAGTTCCTGTTCGCGCGTGGCGAATTCCTTTTCTAGCTTCTTCTGCGCGGCGACGGACAGGGGCGCTTCGCGCAGGAGGCGCTCGGTGTTGACAAAGCCGATCTTGGTGTCGGCGGCCGCCGCGGGCAGTGCGAGCACAGCACTGAGCAGCATGGGCAGAAGGTATCGTTTGGCGATCATGGTCATACTCCGTTTACACATTCTCAGAACGAGTTGCCGAGGGTGAATTGAAACACTTCGGTGTCGTCACCGCTCTTCTTGACGAGGGGTTGCGCCAGACTGAACTTGAGCGGCCCGAGCGGCGACACCCAGAGTACCGCGAGACCGGTCGAATAGCGCAGATCGGACAAGGAGAAGTTTTCGAACTCCCCGCTCAGGTCGTTGCCGCCGAAGGCAGCGCCGGTATCGGCGAAAACCGACAGGCGCACCGATTCGTCGTTCTTGAGTCCGGGCATGGGAAAGAAAAGTTCGGCGTTGCCGACCAGCCGCCGGGTGCCGCCGAGCGCGTCGCCCTGGGAATCGCGCGGGCCGATGGTACCGTTGGTGAATCCGCGCACCGAGCTGTTGCCACCGGCGAAGAAGTTCTTGAAGAACGGCAGGGGCTTGCCCGAAATGCCGTCGCCGATGCCGAATTCGCCGTTCACCATGAAGGTGAATCCCCTGCCGAGCGGGAAATACTGCTGGTGCTGGAAGCTGAGCTTGTAGTATTCGAGGCTGCCAACGGGCATGCCATATTCGACCGTTGCGCGCTGGAACACGCCGCGGGTCGGGAACAGGAAATTGTTACGGGTGTTGCGCGACCAGGCGAGATCGAGGCGCAGGGTGTCGTTCTTTTCGCCAAAGATGCGGATGAATTTTTCCTGCGAATTTTCGATTCCCGGGTCGCTGTCGCCGTCGACACTGAGGTCGGTGTATTCGTAGGTGAGGCCCGTGGTAATGGCGTCGCGCTCGTTGATCGGCAGCCCCAGGCGCACGCCGGCGCCCAGGGTCGAGGTTGTGAAGGAGGCGACGTTGTTGAGGGACGAGGAATCGACGTCGCGGCGGAAGATGTCATAGCCGAGGCTGATGCCGTCGAGCGTATAGTAGGGATTGGTGAACGACAGCGCATACACGGTGTTGACGCTGCCCGAGTTGATCTGCACCGATACCTGGTTGCCGGTGCCGAAGACGTTGCTCTGCGAGACGCCGCCCGACAGCACCAGGCCTTCGGACGAGGAAAAACCGGCGCCCAGGGTGATATTGCCGGTAGGCCTTTCGACCACGCTGACGTTGACGTCGACCTGGTCGGTAGTGCCGGTCACGGCGGGGGTCTCGATGTTGACTTCGCTGAAGTAGCCCAGCCGGTTGAGCCGGTCGCGCGACAGGTTGATCTTCGCCGCGTCGTAATAGGCGCTTTCCATCTGCCGGATTTCGCGCCGCACCACTTCGTCCTGCGTTTTGGTGTTGCCCGACACGTTGATGCGGTTGACGTAGACGCGCCGTCCTGGATCGACGAACAGGGTGAAGGCGACGCTCTGCGTGTCCTTGTCGAGGTCGGGGACGGCGTTGACGTTGGCGAAGGCGTACCCTTCGTTGCCGAGCCGGTCGCTGATCTTTTTCGTGGTGTCGGTCAGGCGGTCGCGATGGAAATAGTCGCCTGCCTTCAACGTCGCGAGTTCGGCCAGTTCCGCTTCGGGCACCAGCGTCTTGCCGGCGAACTTCACCGCCGAAACTTTGTAGCGCGGCCCTTCGCTGATATTGACGGTGATGAAGATGTCCTTTTTGTCCGGCGAGATCGACACCTGCGTCGAATCGACGTTGAATTCGATGTAGCCGCGGTTGAGGTAGAACGAGCGCAGGTTCTCGATGTCGCCGGCGAGGCGGGACTTGGAGTACTGGTCGGTCTTGGTATACCAGGTCAGCCAGCCGGGCGTGGTCGAGGCGAATTCCTTCAGCAGGGTTTTCTGTTTGAAGGCCTGGTTGCCGACGATGTTGATCTGGCGGATTTTCGCGCTTTCGCCTTCGACCACGTCGAACCGCACCCCGACCCGGTTGCGTTCCAGCGGGGTGAGCGTGGACTTGATTTCGACCGCGTATTTGCCGCGGTTGAAATACTGGCGCCGCATTTCCTGTTCGGCCTTTTCGAGCAGCGAGCGGTCGAGCACGCTGCCTTCGGCAAGGCCGGTCTGCTTGAGGCCGTTCTTCAGGTCTTCCTCGGAAAACTCCTTGATCCCGGAAAGCGAAATCCGGTCGATGGATGGACGCTCCTCGACCGAGACGATGAGGACGCCGTCGCGCGCTTCGAGTCGCACGTCCTTGAAGAAGCCGGTCGCAAAGAGCGCCTTGATCGCCGCGATGCTCTTGTCCTCCGTCATGGTCTCGCCGACCTTGACGGGCAGATAGCTGAACACGGTGCCGGCCTCGGTGCGCTGGATGCCCTCGACGCGTATGTCCTTGACGACGAAGGAATCGAAGGCGAACGAAGCCTGTGCGGCGAATGCGGCTGCAAGGGCGAGCGACAAGCGGCTGAACGTCATATATCCGGGCTTATCCGCTTATCAGGCGTTGCAGATCGTTGAACAGGGCGAACGACATGAGGAGCAGGAGGAGAAACATTCCGACACGGGCGCCGATTTCCATGGTGCGTTCGGATACCGGTCTGCCGCTCAGAACTTCCGCGACATAATACATGAGGTGCCCGCCGTCGAGTAAGGGAACGGGCAGCAAATTCAGCACGCCGAGGCTCACGCTGACCAGCGCGAGAAAACCGACGAAGCTGATCCAGCCAAGGCTTGCGCTCTGTCCGGCATAGTCCGCGATGGTGAGCGGGCCGGAGAGATTTTTCCAGGACACCTGCCCCAGCACCATGCGGCCCATCATTTCCAGCGTGAACACGCTCATGTCCCAGGTTTTCGCCGCGCCGCGCCAGAGCGCTTCGACCGGCCCATAGCGCAATTCGGTGCGCAGCGGCGCAAGCACGGCCGGGTCGATTTCCGGCCCGGCGCCGATTCTGCCGATGCGCACGCCTGCTTCGTCGACGTCATCCGGCACGATGGCGAGCGCGAGCGGACGGCCGTCGCGCAGAATGTCAACAGCAATCGGCTTTCCGGGGTGCGCGCGGACGAGTTTCACCCAGTCCTGCCAGCTGGCGATGGGCGTACCGTTGGCGGCGAGCAGCCGGTCTTTCGCGGTGAGGCCGGCGCGCGCCGCCGCCCCCTCGGGCAACACGCTGCCGATCACCGGGTCGAGCGCGGGATCGAAACGCACGATCCCCAGCGGCCGCAGGGGATCGCGTTCGAGATCGTCGGTGTCGAGCGTTGCGGCCTGCAGTTGCAGGCTGCGCCCGTCGCGCAGTTCGATCCGGATCGGCTGTCCGGCCACACCGGCGCGCAGCAGCGCCAGCCGCAGGTCGGAAAACGATGCGGTCGCAGCACCGTCCACGCGCACGATCTCGTCGCCGGAGACGAGGCCGGCACGCGCTGCCGGCGTATCGGCCGGAGGCGCGCCGACGATGGGCTTCAGGGCCGGCACGCCGACCATCAGCAGGGCCCAGTAGAACACGATGGCAAGCAGGAAATTGGCCGCCGGCCCCGCGGCGACGATGCCGATGCGCCGCCACACGGTCGCGCGGTTGAACGCGCGATGCGCCTCGGCGGGAGGCACCTCGCCCTCGCGTTCGTCGAGCATTTTCACATAGCCGCCCAAGGGCAGGAGGGAAATCGTCCATTCGGTCCGGTCCGCGCCCAGGCGCCAGCTGAAAACCGGCTTGCCGAAACCGACCGAGAAACGCAGCACCTTCACGCCGGCCCAGCGCGCGGCGAGGTAATGGCCGAATTCGTGCCCCACGACGAGAATGCCGATGGCGACGAGAAACCAGAGCACGGTGTGCAGCACACTCATGCGCGCGCCGCCTCGAGATAATCGCCGGCGACGATGCGCGCCTGCCGGTCGGCTTCCAGCAGATCGTCCAGCGTGGCAGCCGCGCCGCCCGCCAGCCGGTCGAGCGCGTGCGCAATACTGGTAGCGATGGCGGAAAACGGTGCGCCGCCTTCGAGAAAGCGCGCGACCGCGACTTCGTTGGCAGCATTGAGCACTGCCGCGGCATTGCCGCCGGCGGCGAGCGCATCGAACGCGAGCTGCAGGCAGGGAAAGCGCGCCGTGTCCGGCGTTTCGAACGTCAACTGCCTGCCCATGAGTTCCAGCGCCGGCACCCCGGCCTCGATCCGCTCGGGGAAGCCGAGCGCGTAGGCGATGGGCGTGCGCATGTCCGGCGTGCCCATCTGCGCGATCAGCGAACCGTCGGCGTACTCGACCATGGAGTGCACGATGCTCTGCGGATGCACGACCACCCTGATCTGCTCGGGGCGGGCATTGAACAGCCAGCGCGCCTCGATGACCTCCAGACCCTTGTTCATGAGACTCGCGGAATCGACCGAGATTTTCCGGCCCATCACCCAGTTGGGATGCGCGACCGCCTGCGCCGGCGTGGCGGCGGCGATGGCTTCGGCCGTCAGGGTGCGGAACGGCCCGCCGGATGCGGTGAGCCACAGAGCCTTCACGCCGGCCGCCGCGAAGTCGCCACGAAAGTCGCGCGGCAGCGACTGGAAAATCGCATTGTGTTCGGAATCGATGGGCAGGAGTTCCGCGCCGCTGGCGGCGACGGCATCCATGAAGAGCTGGCCGGACACCACCAGGGTTTCCTTGTTGGCCAGCAGGATGCGCTTACCCGCGCGCGCAGCGGCCAGGGTGGCCGGCAGACCAGCGGCGCCGACGATGGCAGCCATCACGGTATCGACCTCGGGCGCGGTGGCGGCTTCGGTCAGCGCGTCGGCCCCCGCGCGCACCTCGATGTCGAGGCCTTCGGCGGCGAGGCCCTCGCGTACCGCCCGTGCCGCGGCCGGCTCGCTCATCACCACCACCCGCGGCCGGTGCACGCGGCACTGTTCGATCATGCGCGTCACCTGGGTGGCACCGGTGAGCGCGAACACCTCGAAACGGCCCGGGTGGCGCGCCACCACGTCGAGCGTGTTGACGCCTATGGTGCCGGTGGCGCCGAGCAGGGCGAGCACGCGCGGTTTCATGATTCAAGCCCCAGCCAGATCAACACCCCGGCGGCCACGGGCAGGGTCGCGGTCAGCCCGTCGATGCGGTCGAGCACGCCGCCGTGGCCGGGCAGGATGCTGCCGCTGTCCTTCACGTCCGACAAACGCTTGATCCAGGATTCGAACAGATCGCCCAGGATGGACAGATACAGTAGCCCCGCCACCACAATGAACAACGAAACGGCAGGCAGATCGCCCAGAATGCTGAAGGCCGCCGTGTAGGCGGCGAGCGCGACGAGCGCACCCGCCACACCTTCCCAAGTCTTGCCGGGGCTGATGGCCGGGGCGAGCTTGCGACGGCCGAAACGGCGCCCGGCGAAGTAAGCGGTGGTGTCCGCGATCCAGACGACGGCAACGACGCCGAACAGCACGCCCGGGCCGCACGCGTGCAGATACGCCAGCGCCGCCCAGGTCGGCAGCAGCAGCACGACGCCGACCGCCGCGCGCACGGCCGGGCCGGCGAGCCGCCATCCCGCCGTCAGCCACAATGGCACGACGGCGAGCCAGAATCCTGCCGCAAGCACAAATAATCCCATGCGGAATGCCGGCCAGTCGGTGCCCAGCAGGGGTGGCAGAGCCAACGCGCAGGCTGCCAGCAAGCCGGCATAGAGGCGTGCGGATGACGCGGGAAATGCGGAAAGACGGCCCCATTCGTGGGCCGCGAGGCCGATCACGGCGGCGATCAGCGCCTCCCACAGCCAGGCCGGCGCCCACAATGCCGCGGGAACGAAAACGGCAAGCAGGACGACGGCCGTGAGGATGCGGCGCAAGCTAGGCTTCATAGGCATTTCCGGCTGGCGCAGCTCACGATGCGGACTGCACCTGTTCGCTGGTGCGACCGAAGCGGCGCTCGCGCGAACGGAAAGAGGCGATGGCGGCGTCGAGCTGCTTCGCATCGAAGTCGGGCCACAGCGCATCGGTGAAATACAGCTCGGTATAGGCAAGCTGCCAGAGCAGGAAGTTGCTGATCCGCTGTTCTCCGCCGGTGCGAATGAAGAGATCGGGCTCGGGCTCGCCCGCCAGCGACAGATGCCGCGCCAGCGCCGCTTCGTCGATGCTGTCGTCGGTGGCGCCTTCGGCGAGCAGCTTTTTCACCGCCTGCGTGATGTCCCATCGGCCGCCGTAGTTGGCGGCGACGGTGAAGCTCAGCCGCGCATTGTCGCGGGTCAGCGCCTCGGCGTTGCGGATCAGCGCCTGGATGCGTTCGGAAAAACCCGACAGATCGCCGATGACGCGAAAACGGATGCCATTTTCGTGCAGCTTGGCGACTTCGTTTTCCAGCGCGCGCAAGAAAAGCTCCATCAGGAGCGTGACTTCCTCCTGCGGCCGGCGCCAGTTCTCGGAGCTGAACGCGAACACGGTGAGGTGCGAGATGCCGCGCTCGGCGCAGGCGCGAATAACGCCACGCAGTGCTTCGACCCCCTTGCGGTGGCCGGCGACGCGCGGCATCAGCCGGCGCCTGGCCCAACGGCCGTTGCCGTCCATGATGATGGCGACGTGGCGCGGGGTTTCCGCACTCGCCGCCGGTTTCGGATGGCTCGACACGCGCGCGCTGCTCAGACCGCGAGCAGATCCTTTTCTTTCTCGGCCAGAAGTTTGTCGATTTCGCCAATGTAGCGGTCGGTGAGCTTCTGCACTTCGTCCTGGGTACGGCGCTCCTCATCCTCGGTCGCGGTCTTGACCTTGACCATGTCCTTCAGCGCGGCGTTGGCGTCGCGGCGGATGTTGCGCATCGCCACGCGGGCGCTTTCTGCCTCGCCGCGCACGACCTTGATCAGGTCGCGGCGACGCTCCTCCGTCAGCGCCGGCATCGGCACGCGGATGATCTCGCCATGCGTCGCGGGGTTCAGGCCCAGGTCGCCGTCGCGAATCGCTTTTTCGATCTTGCCGACCATGTTCTTTTCATAAGGCTGCACGGAAAGCGTGCGTGCATCAGCCAGGCTCACGTTCGCCACCTGCGGTACCGGCGTCGGGTTGCCGTAGTAATCGACCATCACGTGATCGAGAATGCCGGCGTGCGCCCGCCCGGTACGCACCTTGCCCAGGTCGGCCTTCAGCGCCTCCAGCGACTTGCCCATCTTCTGTTCGGCGGACTGCTTGATCTCGGCGATGCTGGTTTCAGCCATGTCTGCTCCTCATTGATGCACCCGCGTGCCCTCGTCCTCGCCCTGCACCACACGCTTCAACGCGCCGGGCTTGAAGACATTGAACACGATCAGGGACAGTTTCTGCTCTCGGCACAGCGCGAAGGCGGCGGTGTCGAGCACTCCAAGATTCCTGGCGATGGCTTCGTCGAAGCTCAGGGTTTCATAGCGTCTGGCGTTCGGGTCTTTCTTCGGGTCGGCGGTGTAGACGCCGTCGACCTTGGTCGCTTTCAGCAGCAGGTCGGCGCCGATTTCCGCCGCCCGCAGGGCCGCTGCCGTATCGGTCGTGAAGAAAGGATTTCCGGTGCCACCGCCGAAAATGACCACGTGCCCGGCTTCGAGTTCGCGCAACGCGACGTCGCGCTCGAAGGCCACACCGACGTGCGCAATCTGCACTGCGGTGTGCACGCGCGCCTCGACGCCAGCCTGCATCAGGGCATCCTTCAGCGCCAGCGCGTTCATCACGGTGGCAAGCATGCCCATTGCATCCGCGTTCGCGCGGTTCATGCCGGACAGGGCGCCGGTCGCGCCGCGGAACAGGTTGCCGCCGCCGACCACGATGCCGACCTGTACGCCCAGCGCGACGACCTCGCGGATCTGGCCGACGAAGCCGGCCAGGGTTTCCGCGTGATAACCGAAGGCGTCCGGCCCCATCAGGGCCTCGCCGGACAGTTTCAACAGGATGCGTCGCGATCGGGGTCTGCCCGAGTCCTGCGCCATGCGAATCAGACCTGCGCGGCTGCCGCCACTTCGGCGGCGAAGTCGCTGACCTTCTTCTCGATGCCTTCGCCCACCACGAACATGGTGAAACCGTGGCACTGCGAGCCCTTGCTCTTCAGCACCTGCTCCACGGTCTGCTTGTCGTCCTTGACGAAGGGCTGCGACAGCAGGGTGACTTCCTTGAGGAATTTCTGCACCGTGCCTTCGGCGATCTTCTCTAACATGGCTTCCGGCTTACCGGCTTCCTTGGCCTTCTCGATGGCGACGCGGCGCTCGGTATCGATCAGGGCCTGCGGCACGCCCGAAGCATCCAGCGATTTCGGCTTGGAGGCGGCGATGTGCATGGCGATGTCCTTGGCAATCGCCTCGTCGCCGGAGACGTCGACCAGCACGCCGATCTTGTTGCCGTGGATGTAGCTTGCGAATTTGCCGCTGCCATCCAGGCGCACGAAACGTCGGATCGACATGTTCTCGCCGATCTTGCCGACCAGTTCGGTACGGAAGGCCTCGACCGTGGTGCCGCGGTAGGGCATGGCGGACAGTGCCGCCACGTCGGCGGGCACGTCGGCGAGCACCATCTCGGCGAGCGCGTTGGAGAGCGCGAGGAAGTCGTCGTTCTTGGCAACGAAATCGGTTTCGCAGTTGACTTCGACCATCGCAGCGGACTTGCCGTCGGCGGCGATGGCGATCGTCACCACGCCTTCCGCGGCGACGCGGCCTGCGGTCTTGGCGGCCTTGTTGCCAAAGCGCACGCGCAGGATTTCTTCGGCTTTCTGCATGTCGCCGCCGGCTTCGGACAGCGCCTTCTTGCAGTCCATCATCGGTGCGTCGGTTTTTTCGCGCAGGTCCTTGACCATGCTTGCGGTGATTTCAGCCATTTCCCACTCCCCAAAGTTCAGTTCAAACCAGCCGTGTACTGTGCAGATTCAATATGCAAAGAGGGGCAAGCGCCCCTCCCCGAATGTGCCCGCCGGGAGGAATTCCCGGCGATTTTCCGAAGCGCCGCGCTTATTCCGCCGCGACGCCGCCCTCTTCCTCGATCTCGACGAACTCCTCGCCGCCGACGATCTCGCTGATCACCTGGGCACGACCTTCCAGCACGGCGTCGGCCATGCCGCGCGCATACAGGCGGATGGCGCGCGCCGAATCGTCGTTGCCGGGAATGACGTATTCCACACCGTCCGTGCTGTTGTTGGTGTCGACCACGCCAATCACCGGCACGCCCAGTTTTCTGGCCTCGGTGACGGCCCCTTTCTGGTAGCCGACATCAATGATGAAGATTGCGTCGGGCAGGCCGCCCATTTCACGGATGCCGCCCAGGCTGCGGTTGAGCTTGTCGACTTCACGCTGGACCGTGAGGATTTCCTTCTTCGACAGCCGGCCGGGTTCGTTCAATTGGGCTTCGAGGTCGTTCAGACGCTTGATCGATTGCTTGACCGTCTTGAAATTGGTCAGCATGCCACCCAGCCAGCGGTTGTCGACGTAGGGCATGCCGGCGCGCTGCGCTTCCTCGCGCACGATGTCGCGTGCGGCGCGCTTGGTGCCGACGAACAGCACCGTCCCTTTGTTGGCCGCCAGGCGGCGGACGAATTTCTGCGCCTCCTGGAACATCGGCAGCGATTTTTCCAGGTTGACGATGTGAATCTTGTTGCGGGCGCCGAAGATGAACGGTGCCATCTTGGGGTTCCAGAAACGGGTCTGGTGGCCGAAATGAACACCGGCTTCCAGCATCTGACGCATGGTGACGGACATGAAAATCTCCTGAAGGGTTAAGCCTCCACCCGTCCGCAGCCGCGCTACCGCTACCGGCGCGAGGCCACCCTTTCATGACAGGTGTGCGTATTTGTCCGGACCATTCCGGACAGCCCGTGATTCTAGTTCGGCCGGGTTTTTTTTTCAAGCTGGCACCCGCTGGAGCGTGTGGGTTCATGGCGGACGGCTTGCGAACGAATCGGCAATCCGGGCAACAGCCGGGTCGCGTCAGTCGGTTTTCGCCGCCGCGTCCAGTTGTCTCAGGTGAGCCAGCTTCTCGGCAATCCTGCCTTCGAGCCCGCGGAGCGTGGGCGCATAGAACCGCTGCACCTCGATGTCGTCGGGGAAATAGCGCTCGCCGGCGGCGTAGGCCTCAGGCTCGTCGTGGGCATAGCGGTAGGCACGGCCGTAGCCGAGCTCCTTCATCAGCCGGGTTGGCGCGTTGCGCAGGTGGATCGGCACCTCGTTCGAAGGATTGGCCTGGACGAAGGCGCGCGCGGTATTGTAGGCAACATAGACGGCGTTGCTCTTCGGCGCGCAGGCAAGATAGACGCAGGCCTCGGCGAGTGCGAGCTCGCCTTCGGGCGTGCCTAGACGTTCATAGGTTTCGACTGCGTCCAGTGCCAGCCGCAGCGCGCGCGGGTCGGCCAGGCCGATGTCCTCGCTCGCCATGCGGATGAGCCGCCGGCCGAGGTAGCGCGGATCGGCGCCGCCGTCGAGCATGCGCACCAACCAGTAGAGCGCGGCGTCGGGGTCGGAACCGCGCACGCTCTTGTGCAAGGCTGATATCTGGTCGTAGAACGCTTCGCCGCCCTTGTCGAAGCGGCGCAAAGATTGCGCCAGCGCGCTCTCGACGAACGCGGCGTCGATTTCCGCGACCTGCGCCGTGCGGGCGGCGACGTCGAGCTGCTCCAGCAGGTTGAGCAGCTTGCGGGCGTCGCCGTCGGCACAGGCGACCAACAGCGTGTCGACGCCCTCCCGCAGCTTCAGGCCTGGCAGTTCGGTCAGCGCGCGCTGCATCAGCTGGCCGAGCTCCTGCGGTGTGAGCGATTTCAGCACGTAGACCTGGGCGCGCGACAGCAGCGCGCCGACGACCTCGAACGAGGGGTTCTCGGTGGTGGCGCCGATGAAGGTGAAGAGACCCGCCTCGACGTGCGGCAGGAAGGCGTCCTGCTGCGCCTTGTTGAAGCGGTGGACCTCGTCAACGAAGACGATGGTGGCGCGGGCCATGCTCTGGTTCATGCGCGCGCGCTCGACTGCCTCGCGGATGTCCTTGACGCCCGACAGCACGGCGGAGATGGCGACGAAATCGGCGCCGAAGGCCTGCGCGGTGAGCCGCGCCAGGGTCGTCTTGCCCACTCCCGGCGGCCCCCACAGGATCATCGAGTGCGGCTTGCCGGAATCGAATGCCAGCCGCAGCGGCTTGCCCGGCCCCAGCAGGTGCATCTGCCCGACCACGTCCGCCAACACATGCGGACGCAGGCGCTCGGCCAGCGGCGCGTGCGGATCGCGCGCCTGCTCGGCAGACGCGGAGGCGCTTGCGAAAAGGTCCTGGGAGCACATGGGGGGATTATCCCACTGAGTGCGTGAGCCCACGACTCTCAAACCATTCACCCTTCACTCCCCAATCACATCCGCCCCCTTCGGCGGCGTGAAGGTGAACCGCGATGGCGCGAGGTTCGGGTTGCGCTTCAGACGCGACAATTCAAGGGTAGTGCGCTGGCCGAAGAAATCGAACAATTCCATCTGTACCAGCGTATCGTCCTTGAAGCCCATGCGGATGCGTTCGAAGGTGGTGTCCCGGTTTCTGGGGGTAGCTTCCAGCCATTCGAGACCGCCGCGCTGCCCGGCATCTTTCAGGTTGAAATACCTGTCGATGGCGTTGTCGCCCGCGAGCAGCGCGGCCGGAGTGCCGGCGACGACTTCGCCAAGCGGTTTGATGGTGACCTGCTCCAGATCCGCGTCGTAGAGCCAGAGCCTGGTTCCATCGCCTACGACGACCTGCCTGTAGGGCGTGATGTAATCCCAGCGGAATTTCCCGGGGCGCGAAAAGGCCATTTCACCCTGGGCTTTCTGGGTGACACGACCCTGGCTGTCGGTAACGGTCTGGGTAAAGTCGGCTTCGACGGCGCGCACGCCGGAAACGAAGGCGCGCAGGCGTTCGACGCCGCCGGCGTGAGCGCTGCCGACGATGAATAAGGCAAGGGCGAAGGCTATCGGTCGCATGGGGGCTTTCCGGGAATGCGCCTGTGGCGGGGACACAAAGCAAAGTGCGCCCGACGGGCGCACTTTGCAGACTGCGGTCTGGCGTAAAAGTTTATTTGGTCTTGCAGGTTTTGATGCCAAACGGCAGATAGGCCGGGCACCAGGCAAAAACCGCCGTCAGCAGCAGCACGAAACCGACGATGCCTGCAGGGACCATCCAGTCCTGTGCGCCGGGCAGGTTCGACATTGCGTAGGCGATCAGGCCGATACCCGCCACTGCGCGGACCACGCGGTCCATCCCACCAACATTCTTAGCCATGTTTTCCTCCTGGGTTGTGTGTATCCACTAGTCTCGGGGAAATACCCCAAGACTAGCTTAACGCATTTCTGTCCAAACGTTCAGCCTATCAGCGGTACGATGAGCAGCGCGACGATGTTGATGATCTTGATCAGCGGATTGACGGCGGGGCCGGCAGTGTCCTTGTAGGGATCGCCGACGGTATCACCAGTGACGGCGGCCTTGTGCGCTTCGCTGCCCTTGCCGCCGTGGTTGCCTTCTTCGATGTACTTCTTGGCGTTGTCCCAGGCACCGCCGCCGGTGGTCATGGAGATGGCCACGAAGATCCCGGTGATGATGGTGCCGACCAGCACGCCGCCGAGCGCCTGCGCGCCGAGGGTAAGACCGACGATGACGGGCACCGCGACCGGCAACAGCGAGGGCAGGATCATTTCCTTGATCGCGGCCTTGGTCAGCATGTCGACGCAGGTGCCGTATTCGGGCTTGGCCTTGCCTTCCATGATGCCGGGGATTTCCTTGAACTGGCGACGCACCTCCACCACGATGGAGCCGGCGGCGCGGCCGACCGCTTCCATGCCCATGGCGCCGAACAGGTAGGGCACCATGCCGCCGATGAACAGGCCGATGATGACCATGTGGTTGGACAGGTCGAAGCTCAGCGAAGTCCCGCCATGCGTGGTCAGCGCATGGGTGTAGTCGGCGAACAGCACCAGTGCGGCGAGGCCCGCCGAACCGATGGCGTAGCCCTTGGTGACGGCCTTGGTGGTGTTGCCGACGGCGTCGAGCGGGTCGGTGATGTTGCGGATGGCGTCCGGCAATTCGGCCATTTCGGCGATGCCGCCGGCGTTGTCGGTGATGGGGCCGTAGGCGTCGAGCGCGACGATGATGCCGGCCATCGACAGCATCGAGGTGGCGGCGATGGCAATCCCGTACAGGCCAGCCAGCGCGTAGGCGCCCCAGATGGCGGCGCACACGGCGAGCACCGGTGCGGCGGTGGCTTTCATCGACACGCCGAGGCCGGCGATGACGTTGGTGCCATGGCCAGTGGTCGAAGCCTGCGCGATGTGGCGCACCGGCGAAAACTCGGTCGCGGTGTAATACTCGGTGATCCATACCATGGCCGCTGTCAGCGCCAGACCGATGAGCGTGGCGAGATACAGGTTCATCGAGCTCACCAGTTCGCCGGCTATCATCACGCCCTCGCCCATCATCCAGGTGGTGATGGGATAGAACGCAACCGCGGCCAGCGCCCCGGAAACGATCAGGCCGCGATACAGGGCGTTCATGATCTTGCCGCCCTCGCGCGCCTTGACGAACCAGGTGCCGATGATCGATGCGACGATCGAGAAACCGCCCAGTGCCAGCGGATAGATCACCGCCTCGGGCGAGCCGGTGATCATCAGGCCGCCGAGCAGCATGGTGGCGATGATGGTGACGGCATAGGTCTCGAACAGGTCGGCCGCCATGCCCGCGCAGTCGCCGACGTTGTCGCCCACGTTATCGGCGATCACCGCAGGGTTGCGCGGGTCATCCTCGGGGATGCCGGCTTCGACCTTGCCCACCAGGTCGGCGCCGACATCGGCACCCTTGGTGAAAATGCCGCCGCCCAGACGCGCGAAGATGGAAATCAGCGAACCACCGAAGGCCAGGCCCACCAGCGCGTGGGTCGCGGCTTCGGTGGTTTCGCCCAGAGCCAGCGTCAGTACGGCATAGTAGCCGGCGACACCCAGAAGGCCCAGGCCCACGACCAGCAGGCCGGTGATGGCGCCGCCCTTGAAGGCGACGTTGAGGGCAGCGTTGAGGCCTTGCGAGGCGGCTTGCGCGGTACGCACGTTGGCGCGCACCGAAACGTTCATACCGATGTAGCCGGTGAGGCCGGAGAGAAAGGCGCCAAGCGCGAAGCCGACCGCGGTCTGCCAGCCCAGCGAGACGAAGATGGCGATCAGCAGGATCACGCCGACGATGCCTATGGTGGTGTATTGCCGATTCAGGTAGGCGGACGCGCCCTCCTGCACCGCCGCCGCGATTTCCCGCATCCGGTCGTTGCCGGTAGGCAGGCCCAGAATCCATTTGATCGACACGATCCCGTAGAGCAGTGCGAGCACCGCCGCCACGAGGGCGAACAGCAAGCCTTCGTTCATTGTTGATTCTCCTTCGTTACCGAAATAAACGGCAGCTTGCGCCACCGCCCCCTTGTGCTACATCTTGCCCATTGC
>CAZOVQ010000024.1:12175-15413 GCA_964583195.1 uncultured Thiobacillus sp. | reverse complement strand
AGTCTACGGGAAAGACGTCGCAGCAGCACCCAGAGCGCCGAAAAAGGCGTTGACCGCCCCCTGCCGCCTTGCCAGATCGGGTAGTGATGTCGTGAGTTTCAGACGATCTGGCCCTGCCAGCTTGTAACCTGCCTTACCCCGGATGAGGGCGATGATCCTGGCCGGATCGACCGGGGGATTGGGGGTGAACTGCGCGCTCAGGCCCTCACTGGAGACATCGAGTTTGACGATCCCCAGTGCGCGCGCCGCCAGTCTCAGGCGATGCACCGTGAGCAGTGCACGGGCGGCTTCAGGCAGTTCGCCGTAACGATCGAC
The DNA here is from genome assembly GCA_964583195.1 of uncultured Thiobacillus sp. Lineage (GTDB taxonomy): Bacteria > Pseudomonadota > Gammaproteobacteria > Burkholderiales > Thiobacillaceae > Thiobacillus. Next base: position 15,098 of record CAZOVQ010000024.1, on the reverse strand, counting down.
CAGTTCTTCCTGCATCGCTGCGAGATCGTCCGTGCTGCCACAGCTCGCCAGACGTTTATACAGCACGAGACGTTCGTGCACGTCGGGGCAATAATCCGCGGGCAGGAGCGCAGGAAGGTGCAGGTTGATTTCCGAAACCACGCCCAGCGGCTGGCTGATGTCGGGCTCTTGGCCCGCTTTGAGGCTGGCGACGGCGCTGCTGAGCATGTCATTGTACAGCGAAAATCCGACCTCGAGAATTTCACCGCTTTGCCTGTCGCCCAGAATTTCACCGGCGCCGCGGATTTCCATGTCCTGCATCGCCAGGTGAAAACCGGAGCCGAGTTCTTCCATCAACTGGATGGCTTCGAGGCGTTTCTTCGCCTGGGGCGTGAGGTTCCTGTCTTCGTCCACCAGCAGGTAGGCGAAGGCCTGGTGGTGCGAGCGCCCGACACGCCCTCTTAGCTGGTGAAGTTGGGCCAGCCCGAACTTGTCGGCACGATTGATGAGTATGGTGTTTGCGGTGGGGATGTCGATGCCGGTTTCGACGATGGTGGTGCACAGGAGAATGTCGAAGCGCTGCTGGTAAAAGTCGCGCACCACGTGTTCCAGTTCGCGTTCGCTCATCTGGCCGTGCCCGACGCGGATGCGCGCTTCCGGCAGCAACTTTTCCAGCCGCTCGCGCATGGCTTCGATGGTGCTGACTTCGTTGTGCAGGAAATATACCTGGCCGCCGCGCTTGAGTTCGCGCAGCACGGCCTCGCGGATCAGACCGCCGGAGAAGGGCTGGACGAAAGTCTTGATCGCCAGCCGCCTCTGTGGCGCGGTGGCAATCACCGAAAAATCGCGGATGCCTTCGAGCGACATCGCCAGCGTGCGCGGGATCGGCGTGGCGGTGAGCGTGAGCACATCGACTTCGGCGCGCAGCGCTTTCAACTGCTCTTTTTGGCGCACGCCAAAGCGATGTTCTTCGTCGAGGATGACAAGGCCCAGGCGGGCGAATTTCACGTCCTTCTGGATCAGTCGGTGGGTACCGATGACGATGTCGAGGCTGCCGTCCGCCAGCGCCTTGAGGGCTGCGGCCTGTTCTTTCGGCGTCCGGAATCGGGAGAGTTCGGCCACTTTCACGGGCCATTGCGAAAAGCGGTCGGAGAAGTTGTTGAAATGCTGTTCGGCGAGCAGCGTGGTCGGCACCAGCACCGCGACCTGGTAGCCGCCCATCACCGCCATGAAGGCGGCGCGCAGTGCGACCTCGGTTTTGCCGAAGCCGACGTCGCCGCAGACCAGCCGGTCCATCGGCTTGCCGGATTGCATGTCGGTCATGACAGCGGCAATCGCTGCGGCTTGGTCGGGCGTTTCCTCGTAGCCGAAACCTTCGGCAAAGGCCTCGTAGTCATGCTGCGAGAAGTTGAACGCATGGCCCTCGCGCGCCGCGCGCAGCGCATACAGGTTGAGCAGCTCGGCGGCGGTGTCGCGCGCGGCCTGCATCGCCCGTCGGCGCACCTTTTCCCATTGGTCGGTGCCCAGTTTGTGCAGAGCCACCTCGCCTTCGCCGGCGCTGGAATGGCGCGAGATCAGGTGCAGATTGGCCACTGGCACGTAAAGCCTGTCGCCTTTCGCGTATTCGAGCTGCAGGAATTCGGTGTTGCCGTCGCCGAGGTCCATGTTGACGAGGCCGAGATACTGGCCGACACCGTATTGCACATGGACGACCGGATCGCCCGGCTTCAGTTCGGACAGGTCGCGCAGCAGGTTGTCTATCTGGGTGGCGCGTGCTTCGCGGACGCGCCGCGTCTTCGGAGGGATTGCATAGAGCTCGGTTTCGGTGACGATGGCGAATGCGCCGTCGGCCGTGGCAAAACCTTCCGCCAGCGGGCCGTAGGTGAGCAGCAGGCGTTCGTTTCCGCCAAGGCAGGCGGCCCAGTTGTCGGCGAGCGCCACGGCGAGACCATGTTCGGCCAGGTATTCGTGCAGCGTCTCGCGGCGCCCGGCCGAGGGGGCAACGATCAGCACCCGGCCGTCAAAGCCGGCGACGAAGCCTGCCAGCCGCGCCACCGGATGCGCCTCGCGCCGGTCGACCGCCACCGTCGGCAGCGGATGGGCTGGCCCTGTGCCAGCCTGTGACAGATGCAGTTGCGGCCAGTCCTTGGCTCGCGCGAAAAAGGCATCGACTGGCAGAAAAAGCTCGGCCGGCGGCAAGAGCGGTCGGTCGCGGTCGCCGGACAGCAGACGGTGCCGGCTTTGCGCGTCGGCCCAGAAGGCTTGGCCAGCCTCGTCCAGGGGGCCGTGGAAAACCAGTGTCGTGGGTGCGGGCAGGTAGTCGAACAGTGTTGCCGTGCCGTCGAAAAAGAGCGGCAGAAAATACTCGATGCCGGCCGGTGCGAGCCGGTTCGACACGTCCTTGTAAAGCTTGGACTTGGACGGATCGCCTTCGAAGCGTTCGCGGAAATTCTGGCGGAAGCGCGTGACGCCCGCTTCGTCAAGCGGGAATTCGCGCGCAGGCAGAAGCCGGATTTCGGGCACGGGGTAGAGGCTGCGCTGGCTGTCCACGTCGAAAGCGCGCATTGTCTCGATTTCGTCGTCGAACAGATCGATGCGATAGGGCAGGACGCTGCCCATGGGAAATAGATCGATCAACCCGCCGCGAATGGAAAACTCGCCTGGCGCGTAGACCTGATTGACGTGGTTGTAGCCACCCAGTGTCATTTGCGCGCGGAATGCACCTTCGTCGAGGCGGCTCTTCTGCTTGAGAAAGAAGGTGTGCGCGGCAAGGAAGGCGGGCGGCGCCAGCCGTACCAGCGCGGTGTTGAGCGACACCAGCAGCACGTCGAATTCGCCGCGCGACACATGGTACAGCGTCGCCAGCCGCTCGGAAATCAGATCGAGATGCGGCGAGAAGCTGTCGTAGGGCAGGGTTTCCCAGTCGGGAAACACGCACACTCGC
>CAZOVQ010000024.1:0-12152 GCA_964583195.1 uncultured Thiobacillus sp. | reverse complement strand
CGAACCAGCGAATTTCTTCGGCCAATCGCTGCGCGTCCCAAGCGCTTGCGCAGACCACGCCCAGCGGCGCGCCGTGGCGCGCGCGCTCGGCCAGCCACAGCGCGTCGGCGGCGCCGGCCAGGCCGGTGTGGCGGGAAGAGGGGGCGGCAGGCGAGAACAGCATCGGGCAAAAAGTCTGGATTATCCCGGAAACGCCGCGCTCATGCAGCGGCGGTCGGTATAATTCCGGTCTTTCCGCTTCCGCTCCGAATACCATGAGCCTCGACCGCGTCAGCTCCGGCCGCAACCTGCCGGACGATTTCAACGTCATCATCGAAATTCCCGCCCACGGCGAACCCATCAAGTACGAAGTGGACAAGGAATCCGGCGCCATGTTCGTCGACCGCTTCATGTCGACCGCCATGCACTACCCCTGCAACTACGGCTACATCCCGCACACCCTGTCCGACGACGGCGACCCGGTCGACGTGCTGGTGGTAACGCCGATCCCGTTGATTACTGGCGTGGTCGTCCGCTGTCGCCCGGTCGGCATGCTGAAGATGACCGACGAAGCCGGCGTCGATGCCAAGCTGCTGGCGGTGCCGGTCGAGAAACTGTGCGGCCTGTACAAGGGCGTGGAAAAGCCCGAGGACCTGCAGCCCTTGCTGCTGGCGCAGATTTCGCACTTCTTCGAGCACTACAAGGACCTGGAAAAGGGCAAGTGGGTGAAGGTCGAAGGCTGGGTCGGGATCGACGATGCGCGTGCCGAGATCCTGGCCGGCGTCGAGCGCTACCGCAATGCGGCGGACAAGCCGGCGTTTTGAGGGTAAGCCGTATGCGCTAAGCGGTAAGCGGCAAAACCGCTCCCCGCTCACAGCCAATGAAAGTCTGCATTCTCTCCGACTCCCACGACAACCGCCGCCTGCTCGGCGCGGCGGTCGAGCACGCCAAGGCGCACGGTGCCGAAGCCGTGCTGCATTGCGGCGACGTGGTCGCGCCGACCACGCTGCGCGTGCTGCAGAAATTCGAGTTGCCGGTGCACGTCATCCACGGCAACAACACGGGCGATCTCTACAACATGACGCGGCTGGCGGCCGAACCGAACAGCGTGATCCGCTACCACGGCCAGGACGCCGCTTTCACCCTGGCGGACCGCAGCCTTTTTCTCGTGCACTACCCGCACTACGCCTACGCACTCGCCTGCACCGGCGACTACGACCTGGTGTGTTGCGGCCACGATCACAAGTCGAGCGTGATCCGGGTTGCCAACGTCAAGGGGGGCACCACCTGGCTCGTCAATCCGGGTACGGTGGGCGGGGTCGGAAACCCGCCCACCTATATCATGGCCGACCTCGCGACAATGCAGTTCGACATCGTCGCCGTCGAAGCCGCGCCGGCTTCGATCCTGCCGCCAGTGACGCCGCACATCTGAGCGGCTGCTGGCACACTTCTTTTTATTCGCGCATAGAAAACTTCGATTGAGATAGCCGCCCCTGTCCGTGGCGGCGGGTGTGGCCTTGGGGGTAACATTCCACGGATTCGCATCCGGGCTCGAAACCGGTTGCCCGGAAAGACTCTAAAGCCTCCATTTCCGGGTACTTTCAAAGGGCTTTGCATCCATCGGATGGAGGAAACAATGACGGAGCATGTTGCGACCAACGAGACGATCCTCGTGGTGGGCGGCGGGATTTCCGGCATGACCGCTGCGCTCGAAGCGGCCGAAACCGGCAAGAACGTCGTGCTGGTCGAAAAGAATCCCGCACTGGGCGGACGCACCTCCCAACTCTACCGCTACTTCCCCAAGCTGTGCCACCCTACCTGCGGTCTGGAGATCAACCAGCGCCGTCTGAAGAACAATCCCCGCGTGCGCGTGCTGACGCTGGCCGAAGTGACCGGCATCGAGGGCAGCACCGGCAACTACACCGCGACGATCAAGGTCAAGCCGCGCTACGTCAACGAGAACTGCACTGCCTGCGGCGAGTGCGCGAAGGCAGTGAACACCGAAGTTGCCGACCCCTTCAACTACAACCTCGGCCGCCACAAGGCCGCCTACATGCCGTCGTCCATGGCCTACCCGCAGCGCTACGTGCTCGACCCTGCCATCATCGGCACACCGGAAGCCGACGCCGCCAAAGCGGCCTGTAAGTACGGCGCGATCGACCTCGACATGAAGGAAGAAACGATCCAGGTGAAGGCCGGCGCCGTCATCTGGGCGACCGGCTGGCAGCCCTACGACGCGGCGAAGATTCAGCCCTACGGCTACGGCCGTTTCAAGAACGTGATCACCAGCGTGGAATTCGAGCGCCTGGCCGATCCGCACGGCCCCACCGGCGGCAAGCTGCTGCGTCCCTCGGACGGCAAGGAGGCGAAGAACGTCGCCTTCATCCAGTGCGCCGGATCGCGCGACGAGAACCACCTGCGCCACTGCTCGCGCATCTGCTGCATGGCCTCGCTGAAGCAGACGCACTACGTGCGCGAGAAATACCCGGAAGACGGCAAGTCGACGATCTACTACATCGATATCCGTGCCATCGACCGCTTCGAGGATTTTTACCAGAAGGTGCAGGCCGACCCGTCGGTGAGCTTCATCAAGTCCAAGGTCGCGCGCATCTCCGAAGACGACGCCGGCAACCCGGTATGCTGGGGCGTCAACACCGAAGGCTACAAGCGCTACACCACGCCGCACGATCTGGTGGTGCTCGCCGTCGGCATGGAGCCCTCGGTGAAGGGCATGAACATTCCCGGCCACATCGTGGCGGACTCGTCCGGTTTCATCGAGGCCGACCCGGCCAACGGCGCCGTCTTCGGCGCGGGCTGTGCGTCGAACGCGCTGGACGTGAACCGTGCGGTGCAATCGGCGACCGCGGCGGCGCTGCGCGCCATCCAGGTCGTGAACAAAGTAGCAAAGGCGGAGGCTTGAACCATGGCTGACATGAAAGTTGCAGCGTATATCTGCAAGGGCTGCGGACTCGGCGAGCGCCTCGATACCGACGCGCTGGTCAAGATCGCGCAGAAGGACGGCAAGGTGCCGATGGCGAAGACGCACGATTTCCTGTGTTCGAACGACGGCGTCGCGATGATCAAGAACGACATCGCCAGCGAAGGCGTTACCCACATCATGATCGGTGCCTGCTCGCGCCGCGCCAAGACCGAGGCCTTCTATTTCCCCGAGAACGCCGTGGCGCGCGCCAACCTGCGCGAAGGCGTGATCTGGATCCGTCCCGATACCGAGGAAGCCCGCGAAACCACGCAGGAGATGGCGGAAGACTACATCCGCATGGGCTGCGCGGAAATCAAGGCGATGGCCGCGCCCGCCGGCAACCCCAACACCGGCAGCAGCAAGACCCTGCTCGTGGTCGGCGGCGGCGTCACCGGCATGACTACCGCGATCGAGGCCTCCAAGACCGGTTACCCGGTCGTGCTGGTCGAGAAGAGCGGCGAGCTCGGCGGCATGGCCGGCAAGCTCTACAAGCGCATCCCCGTGCACGAGCCCTTCAAGTCGCCCGCCGACACCGGCGTCGCCGACCTCGTCTCGCAGGTGCTGGGCGATGCCAACATCAAGGTGTATCTCAACGCCACCGTCGCCAAGACCGACGGCGCGCCCGGCCGTTTCGTGGTGGACATCGCCACCGAATCCGGCGCCACTCACACCGAGGACATCGGTGCCATCGTGCAGGCCAGCGGTTTCACCACCTACGACATGAACAAGCTGCCCGAACTGGGCGGCGGGCAGTCGCCCAACGTGGTCGACCAGCTTGGCCTCGAAAGCTTGGCGCGCGCTGCGGCCGCAGGCGACGGCGTGATCCGCCGCCCGTCCGACAACCAGCCGGTGAAATCGGTGGTGTTCGTGCAGTGCGCCGGCCAGCGCGACCCGTCGGGCACGCACCTCGCCTACTGCTCCGGCTTCTGCTGCAATGCCAGCATCAAGCAGGCCATGTACTTCAAGGACGCCAACCCGTCCGTCGATACGACCATCATCTACACCGACCTGCGCACGCCCGGCAACGGCGAGGACTTCTACCGCAGCGCGCAGGAAAAAGGCGTGATCTTCACCAAGGGCAAGGTCTCCGGCGTCAAGCCCAACGGCGGCACCAGCACCGTGACCTTCCACGACCTGATCCTCGACGACGCGAATGCGACCATCGCCGACGTCGACCTGGTGGTGCTCGCCACCGGCCAGGTGCCGAACTCGGGCGTGGACATCTTCGCCGTGCCGAAGGAAGGCGAACCCGAAGTCAAGCCGATCTCCATCCTCAACCTGAACTACCGCCAGGGTTCGGACGTGCCGCAGCTGAAGCAGGGTTTCACCGACTCGCACTTCATCTGCTTCCCCTACGAAACCCGCCGCACCGGCATCTACACTGCCGGCCCGGTGCGCCGTCCGATGGACATCGCGCAGGCGCGCGAGGACGCCACCGGTGCCGCGCTGAAGGCGATCCAGTCGCTGGAAAACGCCGAGCTCGGCCGCGCCGCGCATCCGCGTTCGGGCGACCTCTCGTTCCCGAAAGTGCGTCTAGAAGGCTGCACCCAGTGCAAGCGCTGCACGGTGGAATGCCCCTTCGGCGCCATCGACGAAGACGAAAAGCGCTTCCCGGTGTTCAACGAATCGCGCTGCCGCCGCTGCGGCACCTGCATGGGCGCCTGCCCGGTGCGCGTGATCTCGTTCGAGAACTACTCGGTCAACACCGTCGGCGCGCAGGTCAAGGCGGTCGATATCCCCGACGAGTTCAGCGAGAAGCCGCGCATCCTCATCCTCGCCTGCGAGAACGACGCCTATCCGGCGCTCGACATGGCGGGCATGAACCACAACGAATACTCGGCCTTCGTGCGCATCATCCCGATCCGCTGCCTGGGTTCGGTCAACACCATCTGGGTGACCGACGCGCTCAACGCCGGCTACGACGGCGTCATGATGATGGGCTGTAAATCCGGCGACGAGTACCAGTGCCACTTCGTCAAGGGCTCCGAGCTCGGCCGCGTGCGCATGTCCAAGATCGACGACACGTTGAAGACGCTGAACCTGGAATCGGAGCGCGTGCGCGATCTCGAAGTTGCCATCACCGACATCGAGCGGGTGCCCGAGATGATCAACAAATACGTCGAAGAGCTGGTCACCATCGGCCCCAGCCCCTTCAAAGGCTTCTAAGCGGAGACCCCGACATGAGCGCGAATACCGCAATGGCGACCCAATACAAGAACAACTTCCTGAAGGAAGTCGAAGAACAGGTCGAGATGGGCGACTGGGTGAAGATGTGCATGCAATGCGGCGTCTGCTCCGGTTCCTGCCCGACCAACTTCCAGAGCGCGTGGGAACATCCGCCGCAGGAAATCTTCATGATGATCCGCGCCGGCAAGCGTGACGAGGTGCTGACCAGCACCTCGATGTGGAACTGCACCTCCTGCTACAACTGCATCGTGCGCTGCCCGCGGAAACTTCCGATCACCCACATCATGCATGGCCTGGCGGAGTATGCACATCGCCTGGGCGTTGCGCCCAAGATGCAGCCGACCCGCTTCTTCTCCGGCCTGTTCTGGAAGAACGCGACCAAGACCGGCCGCGTCAACGAGCTCAAGCTCTCGTTGGGCCTGTACTTCAAGGACGGCCTCGGCGCCGGCGTGAAGGAAGGCATGAAGATGAAGGACGTGGCGCTGGGTCTGATGAAGGCGAAGCGGCTCAACCCCTTCGAAATCCTGGGCGGCCACACCTGCAAGGATCAGAAAGGCATCCAGGCGATGCTGAAAAAAGCCTACGAAATCGAGCGCAGCCGCAAGGCCGCCAAGATGGCGGGCTGAGGAGAGAAACCATGGCCAAACACGAATACGCGTTCTACCCCGGATGTTCGTCGCAAAAGGGCGCCTCCGCATCCAACTACCTGACCTCGGTCGAGTCGATGTGCAAGACGCTTGACGTCAAGCTCACCGAAATCCCCGACTGGAACTGCTGCGGCGCATCCATTGGTTATGCGGAAGCCGGCGAGCTGCCGCGCCACGTGATGAATGCGCGCAACTTCGCGCTGTCCGAGAAGAACCTGCCCGGGCAGGAAATCGTCGCCACCTGCGCCGCCTGCTGGCTGGGTGCGCGCGAAACCCGCGAACGCCTCACCCATTCCGACACGCTGATGGCGGACACGCGTGAAGCGCTCAAGGAAGCCGGCCTCACCATCAACGAAATGCCCGAGATTCGCCACATGGTCGAAGTGCTGATCGAGGACATCGGCTTCGAGGAAATGAAGAAGCACGTCAAGAAGCCTCTCGAAGGCGTGAAGATCGCCGGCTACGTCGGCTGCCAGACCAACCGTCCCTTCGGCGTCGCCGGCGAGTCCTTCGAGAACCCCAAGTACCTCGACATGATGGTCGACATGGTCGGCGCCACCGCCATCCCCGAATACGACATGAAGGTCACCTGCTGCGGCGGAGCGCTCGCGTTCTCCGAGCCGGAAAAGGCCCAGGCGCAGATCAAGGACATCATCGAATCCGCCTACGACCACGGTGCCGAGATGATCGTCACCCCGTGCCCGCTGTGCCAGGCCAACGTCGAGATCTACCAGGGGCAGATCAACCAGCGCTACGGCACCAAGTTCAACATCCCCGTGATGTACTACAGCCAGTTGATGGTCGTCGCCTACGGCGGCAGCGCCAGGGACGCCGCGCTGAACGGTCAGGTCATCAAGGCGCGCAGGCTGGAGGAAATCGCCGCCAAGCCGGTCAAGGGCTGATCAGCGGTTTCACCAAGGAGAACAGGGGCTGTGGCCCCTGTTTTTTTGTGTCTGTCGTACGGCAGGAGGCAAAGGGCGGTCAGGCGGCCTGCTTCACCTCGGTGTCGGTTCTGCCGCGCGCCCGCTGCCGCATGGGCATCCTGCGCAGGAAGGCGGCCATCCCGTGGCTGGCCTGGTCGAAGGCCCCGCCCGGGATCAGCGACGCGCGCGCGACCGCAAAATTCTTCTGCTTGATGTTGTCGACGATGCCGCCGGCCACTTCGTGGAACCGGGCGTGCAGCCGGCAGGCCTTGGCATGGTCGTCGGGCGACAGCATCCGGCGCACCTCGTTGTCGAGCCAGTGCCCGAGCTTGCACGCGTGCGTGCTGCCGACGACAGACATGTCCATCGGCGCCCGCCCGCCCAGGAAATTCCGGAAATGGGTCTTCCATGCCCCGTGGATGTAAATGGCGTATTCGATGTCGCGCTTGATGCTCACCGTGTCCTCCTGTGTCGTTTTGATGGCTTTCCATCAATAACGGCGTCGGCGGACGGTTCTTTGAGGAGAGATGCGGCCGCTTCCCGCTTCAGCAGTTCCGCCTTGCGTTCGAGGCCCCAGCGGTATCCGGCCAGCGACCCGTCCGTGCGCACGGCACGGTGGCAGGGGATCACCATCGCCACGGGATTGACGGCGCAGGCGTGCGCCACGGCGCGATGGGCCTTCGGCTGGCCGAGACGTTCGGCGAGCTCGCCGTAGCTCACGGTCTGGCCGGCCGGGATCGCCTGCAGCGCTTGCCAGACGCGGTGCTGCAGGACCGTACCCTGCACGTCCAGCGGCAGGTCCAGCACGCCGCGCGGCTGTTCGATATGGCGCAGCACCCGGGCGACCCAGTGCCGGAACGCATCGTCGGCCGGCTCGAACGCGGCCTGCGGGAAGCGGGTCCGCACGCGATCGGCCAGCGCCTGCGGTTCGTCTCCGAACTCGATGGCGCAGATTCCCTTGCGGGTCGCCGCGACGACGATCCAGCCGAGCGTGCAGCGTTCGACGGCGTAGCGGATGTGCTCGCCGGCACCGCCCTGGCGATAGCGGCCCGGCGCCATGCCGAGCAGGGCGCGGGCGTTCTCGTAGAAGCGGCCGGTCGAATTGAAGCCGGCATCGTAGATGGCCGCCGTTACCGACGGCGCGGACTGCAGCGCGGACGTGACGCGTTTGGCCTGCAGGGCCTGGTGATAGGCCTTGGGGGAAAGGCCGGTGACGGCCTTGAAGATGCGCTGGAAATGATACGGGCTCATCCCGGCCTGCCGCGCCAGCTGCGCGAGCGTCGGCGTGGCCGGACCGTGCTCGATGGCCTCGCAGGCCTGGCGCACCAGCGCATGGCGCCGCTGCTGCAGCGAAGGCGCATCCGGCCGGCAGCGCTGGCAGGGCCGGTAGCCCGTCGCCGCCGCAAGCGCGGCGGTATCGAAGAACGCCACGTTCTCCCGTTTCGCTGCGCGTGACGGACACGACGGGCGGCAATACACGCCGGTGGTGCGGACCGCGTAGACGAATTCGCCATCCGCCTGTGGATCGCGGCGGACCACCGCCTGCCAGCGCCGTTCGGTGAGCGGGTCGGCTTCCGGCTCGTCGGCATGCGGTGGGGGAACGGCAGATTCGGTATCCATGGCGAGTGCATCCGGGTTTCGTTCATCACAGTGTCGGCCGGTTCGGACCGCGCCGCAATCCGGAACTTGCGTCCGAATCCCCTGCCTGTCGCAGCGCCCGCCAAGCGGCGGTATCCTTACGTTTTCTCCCACACGCACACGAACACGAACATGAAAAGAGCCCAAGACTTCAATCAGCTGGTCGACCTGGTGCACGAAGCCGTGTACGAAGTCGACGAACTGCGCGCTTGCCTGGAGCACGACGACGACGAGGCGTCGACCTATACGCCCTTCCTGGACGACCTCGACAAGATATTGCGCGACCTGCACGAATCAATGCTATCCGGCAAATACACGGGTGTGGGATCGGGCGAGGACCTCGCCTTCATGCCGCTGTTCAAGAAGCACGAGCGCAGCATCCCGTTCCGCGAACTGCTGCGTACGATCAATGCGACGCATCGGGAAGGCTACGAGCCATGATCGGCATGCGCCGCGCCATGACCCTTGCGGTGGCGCGCTTGAAAATTCCGTGCGCGGCCTCAAAATAAAGGCAGTTAACCGGGCTTATTCGGGCTATGGCAACCAGGCGAGAAGGCACTACCCTGCTGGAACCGGCATCAGTTCGCGTCAAGCCGCCGCCTCTTTACAAGGTGCTGCTGCTTAACGACGACTACACGCCGATGGAATTCGTGGTTCATGTGCTGAAAAAGTTTTTCGGCGTCGACCAAGAACGGGCAACGCGAATCATGCTCAAAGTGCATACGGAGGGCGTGGGCGTGTGCGGGGTGTATCCTCGGGACATCGCCCACAGCAAGGTCGAACAGGTAGTCGATTTCGCGCGGCAGCATCAGCATCCGCTGCAATGTACGATGGAGGAGAGTTAGATGATTGCCCAGGAACTCGAAGTCACGCTGCACATGGCGTTCATGGACGCCCGGCAGAAGCGCCACGAATTCATTTCGGTGGAACACCTGCTGCTGGCGATGCTGGACAACCCCTCCGCGGCTGAGGTGCTGCGCGCCTGCGGTGCCAATCTCGATTCGATGCGGGAACAGGTCGGCAAGTTCGTCGACGAACATACGCCCAGAGTGGAAGGCGAGGGCGAAGTCGATACCCAGCCGACCCTGGGTTTCCAGCGCGTCATCCAGCGTGCGATCCTGCATGTGCAATCCTCGGGCAAGAAGGAAGTCACCGGCGCCAACGTGCTGGTGGCGGTGTTTGGCGAAAAGGATTCGCACGCCGTCTATTTCCTGTCGCAACAGGGGGTGACAAGGCTGGACATCGTCAATTTCATTTCCCACGGCATCGCCAAAACGCCGCAGAGCGATCCGCCGCCACGTCCGGACGAGCCGGTCGAGCCCAGCGCCGAACCGGCATCCGCTACCCCACTCGACAGCTTCGCGCAGAACCTGAATGCGCAGGCGCTGGCCGGCAAGATCGACCCTCTGATCGGACGCGACCTGGAACTCGAACGCGTGATCCAGACCCTGTGCCGCCGCCGCAAGAACAACCCGCTGCTGGTCGGCGAGGCCGGAGTGGGCAAGACCGCCATCGCCGAAGGACTCGCGCGTCGCATCGTCGAAGGCGAAGTGCCCGACATCCTGGCGCAGAGCACGGTGTACGCGCTCGACATGGGCGCGCTTCTGGCCGGCACCAAATATCGCGGCGACTTCGAGCAGCGACTGAAAGGCGTGTTGAAGCAGTTGTCCGACAATGTACGCGCCATTCTCTTCATCGACGAAATCCATACCCTCATCGGCGCCGGCGCGGCCTCGGGCGGCACCCTCGACGCCTCCAATCTTCTCAAGCCGGCGCTGTCGTCCGGCCAGCTGCGCTGCATTGGCGCCACCACCTACACTGAATACCGGGGCATTTTCGAAAAGGATCATGCGCTCTCACGGCGGTTCCAGAAAATCGACGTACCCGAGCCCTCGGTCAACGAGACCGTTGCCATCCTGCGCGGGCTGAAATCGCGCTTCGAGGATCACCATGGCGTGAAATACACCGCCGCCGCGCTGACGACCGCTGCCCAGCTGTCGGCGCGCTACATCAACGACCGCCACCTGCCTGACAAGGCCATCGACGTCATCGACGAAGCCGGAGCGGCACAGCGCATCCTGCCGAAATCGAAGCAGAGGCGCACCATCACGCCGAGAGAAATCGAGGACATCATTGCCAGGATCGCGCGCATCCCGCCACGCAACGTGTCGTCTGACGACAAAACCTCGCTCGCCAAGCTGGATCGCGACCTTAAGGCCACGGTGTTCGGACAGGATGCGGCCATCGATGCCCTCACGAGCGCGATCAAGATGTCGCGCGCCGGGCTCGGCAACCCGCAAAAACCGGTGGGCAGTTTCCTGTTTTCCGGCCCCACCGGTGTCGGCAAGACCGAGGTCGCACGCCAGCTTGCCTATGTGCTTGGTGTCGAGCTGATCCGTTTCGACATGTCCGAATACATGGAGCGCCACGCCGTATCGCGCCTCATCGGCGCCCCGCCCGGCTACGTCGGCTTCGACCAGGGTGGCCTCCTGACCGAAGCCATCGCCAAGCAGCCTTATTCGGTAGTGTTGCTGGACGAAATCGAGAAAGCGCACCCGGACATCTTCAATGTCCTGCTGCAGGTGATGGATCATGGCACGCTTACGGACTCTAATGGCCGCAAGTCTGATTTCCGTAACGCGGTGCTCATCATGACCACCAACGCCGGTGCCGAGACGCTCAACAAGGCGACCATAGGCTTTTCCGGCGCACGCGAACGCGGCGACGAGATGGAGGACATCAAGCGCCTGTTCACGCCTGAATTCCGCAACCGGCTCGACGCCATCATTCCCTTCGCCGGCCTGTCCGAACCCATCATCCTGCAGGTGGTGGAAAAGTTCCTGATGCAGCTCGAAGAGCAATTGCACGAGAAGAAGGTCGAAGCAGTGTTCACCGACGCGCTCAAGTCCCACCTTGGCAGACACGGTTTCGACCCGAAAATGGGCGCCCGCCCGATGGCGCGCCTGATTCAGGACACCCTGCGCCGCGCCCTGGCGGACGAGCTCCTGTTCGGCCGGCTGGCGCATGGCGGCCGGGTCACCATCGACGTCGACGGCGACGGCAAGGTTCAGCTCGAATTCGAGGAAGCCGTACCGGCATAAATGTCCCATCAAGCACGGCCTGCGCCGTGCCGTTAATTCCGTGAAGCGGACGGGTCTCCTTCAGACGTCCGTCTTTGCGTGAATCGAACGGAAGGAAGGGACATTCCAATGAAGAGACATCTGATAGGCGCCGCGATCGCGGCAGGGCTCGCATTTTCGCCGTCATGCGCCCTGGCCGAGGAATCGGGCAATCTCACCGGCGACGATCTCGCCGGTGTCGGCGAACGCATGCGCCAGACCAGCGAAAAGTTGCGTTCCGATCTCAAGGAAGCCCGCGCGCGCCTGCAAGCCCAAAAAGCCCGCGAAGCCGAGGCGTACAAACGTGAGGCCGAGAAACAGCGGCAACTGGCCGAGGCGCAGAAACGCGAGAACGAAGCCGCGCGCGAGGCCAAGGCCGCCAAGACTGCCCAGGTGGCGATGTGGCAGAAGCAGTTGGAACAGGCAAGGGTGGAGCGCGAGCGGCAGGCCGAGCTGACGGCGCAGGCCGAACGCGAGGAGCAGGAAGCCCGCGCGCGCGCAGCGCACGCCCTGGCGGAAATCCGGAACTCGAAAGACATCCGGGCTTTCGAGGAAGATTGACGCTCGTCTGCACGATTTCGTGTCTGCTTTGCCGCAGACAATATTGAGCCGGCACTCAAAGACTTGAACCCAGATTATCCATTAGCCATTTTGCGTGCCATGAATGAGAGGCGGCGCG
>CAZOVQ010000023.1:11498-15850 GCA_964583195.1 uncultured Thiobacillus sp. | reverse complement strand
TGTTCCAGCAGTTCGGCGAGACGGGGGGTGAGCGCGCGCACGAGTGCGTCGACCTGTGCCGCGTCCACGACGGCGGAGGATTCCGCCCGGGCTGCGGGCCGTTCCGGAGCAGGGGATGCGGCTGCGGGCGGTGCGGCGACAGGGGGCACCGCACCGCGCTCGATCACCTGCGTCAGCACGGGCAGCCAGCCGGGCGGCGGCGCGGCGGCAGGGGCGGTCGGAGTCGGCGGCGCCGCGCCGGGGTCGCTGCCACGGTGTTTTTGCAGCAGCGCATCCATCTTGGACAGGAGCGGCGCGTCTTCGCTCATGGCCGGGCGGTCTGCGTGCGCAGATCGTGGGTGGTCAGCGTGTAGCCGCGTTGCTGGTAGAAACGATAGCGCTCGCGGCCGCGCTCGCGGCTGGCGTCGTCCTGGCCGACGATTTCGACCAGACGTTCGAAACGGGCGAAGCCCGGCGGCAGTCCGGCATCGAGATTGATCATCACGTCGGCGCGCGCGAGCACGTCGGGATTCGCGCCGATCAGCACCGGCGTTTCGCCGGCGAGCGCATCGGTGTCGCGGCAGTGCGGCACGAAACCCGTCGCCGGGACGCTCCACAGCAGGCGGTCGATGGCGTCGGCGACGCGCGCATCGGCCGCCTGGATCATCACCTGCCGGCCCAGGCCGTGCGCTTTGGTGGCGACGCGGCGGGCGACGTCGAGTGGGTCGTCGGCGAAGGTGTAGAAGAGGATTTCGGTCACTCGTTCGCCTGCTTGTCGGCGCGCAGGCGCAGCCAGTGCACGAGCAGGGCGACCGGCCGGCCGGTCGAGCCTTTGTCACGCCCGCCCTTGTAGGCGGTACCGGCGATGTCGAGGTGCGCCCAGTTATATTTTTTTGCGAAGCGCGACAGGAAGCAGGCGGCGGTGATCGAGCCGGCCGGCCGGCCGCCGATGTTTGCCATGTCGGCGAGGCTACTTTTCAGCTGTTCCTGATAGTCGTCCCACAGCGGCATGCGCCAGACGCGATCCCAGGCTTCCTCGGCGGCATTTTCGAGTTCGTGCGCGAGCGGGCTGTGGTTGGAAAACAGTCCGCTCGGGTGTGCCCCGAGTGCGATCACGCAGGCGCCGGTGAGGGTGGCCAGGTCGACCACGGCTTCGGGCTCGAAGCGTTCCGCGTAGGTCAGCGCGTCGCACAGGATCAGGCGGCCTTCGGCGTCGGTGTTGAGAATCTCGATGGTCTGGCCGGACATCGATGTGACGATGTCGCCGGGTTTGTTCGCCGAGGCGTCGGGCATGTTTTCGCACGCGGGAATGAGACCGACGACGTTGAGCGGCAGGCCGAGTTCGCCGATGGCACGAAAGGCGCCCAGTACCGCGCCGCCTCCGCTCATGTCGTAGTTCATTTCGTCCATTTCGGCGGCGGGCTTGAGCGAAATGCCGCCGGCGTCGAAGGTGATCGCCTTGCCGACCAGCACCACCGGTTTCTGGTCGCGGGCGCCGCCTTCATACTTCAGCACGATGAAGCGCGGGGGTTTGTCGCTGCCCTTGCCGACCGACAGGAAGGCGCCCATGCCAAGCTTTTCGCAGGCGGCCTGGTCGAGACTGTCGCAGTGGAAGCGGTAAGCCTTCGCCAGCGCGCGGGCCTGCGTGGCGAGGTAGTCGGGAGTGCAGACGTTGGACGGCGTGTTGCCGAGATTCTTGGCCAGTTCGATGCCGTGCGCGATCGCCAGCCCGTGCGCCAGCCCGTCTTCGCCCTGCCTCAACTCGCCGCGGCGCGATACCGTGAAGGCGACGCGCTTCAGCGGCCGGCGAGGTTCGTCTGTCCGGCTTTTCATGAGGTCGAAGCGGTACAGCGCCTCGTGCGCAGCGAGGACGGCCTGTTCGGTGTTCCAGGCGATGCCGCGCTTTCTCACCGGGATTTCGGAAAGGGAGATCGTCGCATCCATCGAACCGGTGTCGCTCAGGGTGCGGATCGCGCTGATGATGGCGTCGCGGTAGGCTTTTTCGTGGAAATCACGTTCCTTGCCAAGGCCGATCAGAAGGACGCGGTCGGCGTAGATGCCGGGGACTTCGTGCAGCAGCAGCGTGCTGCCCGCCTTGCCTTCCATGTCGCCGCCGCGAAGGATGCCGGCGAGATAGCCGCCGCTGGCGCGGTCGATGTCGCGGGCCGGTTCCGAAAGCTTGCGGCTTTCGAAGACGCCGACGGCCACGCAGGCGGTGCGCGCTTTCTCGGGCGCGCCGCTTTTTATGCTAAATTCGATTTCGATTTCCCCGTTTTCCATATCCGTGCTCATAAAGACCCAGTTTGCCGCGGCGCCAGCGATGGCCGCAACCCGTCCGGCGATTATCGGCGCGGGCACGACAGAATGTCAAAACCCCAGGCGCGCACCGGGGCGCGGCGGAAGATGCTCTACCGCCGCGCGCTGACGCGCGAAATGGGGCTGGCCACCGGCGCCGTGCTGGCGGTGCTGGTGGTGATCGCCATGGTCGTGCTGTTCATCCGCCTGCTCGGCGACGTGGCGCGCGGCGATCTGGCCAGCGAGGCGGTGTTCGCCTTTCTCGGCTTTTCCCTGCTGTATTTCCTGCCGGTGCTGATGACGATCGCGCTGTTCGCCGGCATTCTCATGCCGCTGACGCGCATGTGGCGTGACAGCGAAATGGCAATCTGGTTCAGCGCCGGCCTCTCGCTCGCGGAGTGGACGCGGCCGGTACTCCGCTTTGCCGCCCCCTTCGCGCTGGTGGCCCTGCTGCTGACGATGCTGCTCAATCCGTGGGCGCAGGCGAAGAAGAGCGAATACCGGCAGGAATTGAAGAGCCGCAGCGAGAGCACGCTGATCGCGCCTGGCCTCTTCGCCGAATCGGGGGGCGCGGGGCGGCGCGTCTACTATGTCGATTCGCTCAATCCCCTGACTGGCGTGGTGCGCAACGTGTTCATGCAATCGCGCCTCGACGGGGTGCTCGGGCTGGTTGTGGCGAAAGAGGCGCGGCATGCCCGGTTTGAAGACGGCGCGCGCTATCTGATATTCAAGGAAGGCCGCCGCTACGAGGGAACGCCAGGGCAGCTCGACTACCGCATCGTCCGCTTCGAGCGTTACTGGATGCGTATCGATCCGGCCGCGGTCGGCAGCCCGGAAACCAATATCCGCCACGCGCCGCCCGACAGGCTGCTGGCCGATCCGTCGCCGCCGGCGCGCGCCGAACTCCTGTGGCGGCTGGCGCTGCCGGCTTCCGTGCCGGTACTCGCATTGATGGCCATTCCGCTGAGTTTTGTGAACACGCGCGCGCCCCGTTCGCTCGGGCTGGTCGTGGCTCTGCTGCTTTATTTCATCTACTACAACATGCTTTCACTTTCCCAGGCCTGGGTAGCGCAGGGCAAGCTCGATCCCTGGCTTGGCATGCTGTTGCCGCACGCGATCATGCTGTCGGCGACGGCGATGTTCTTTCACTACCGCATGCGCGTGCATGTTGCGCGCGGAGCCGACGCGTGAGCCTGCTGGCGCGCTATCTGGTGGCGCAGGTGGCAATGGCGTCGGGGTTCGTGCTGCTCGCCCTGCTTGCCCTGTTCGCGTTTTTCGACATCGTCCAGGAACTGGGTAGCCTCGGCCGCAACAACTACGGCCTGGGGCAGGCGGCGGTGGTCGTGCTGCTCAATCTGCCGGGACACTTTAACGAAATCCTGCCCATCGCCGCGCTGATCGGCACGCTGTTCACGCTATCCCGCCTGGTGGGCAATTCGGAATACGCGATCATGCGCGTTTCCGGATTGTCTATCCGGCGCATCGCGGGCTATTTCGCCTTCCTCGGCATGCTGCTCTCGCTTGCCTCGCTGCTGCTGGGTGAAACCGTCACCCCCTGGTCCGATCAGACTGCGCAGCGCTACCGACTGGCGGCGACGCAGTCGGTTGTTGCGCAGGCGTTCCGCAGCGGCCTGTGGGTCAAGGATGGCACGAGCTTCATCAATGTGCGAGAGGTGATGCCGGACAACACGCTGCGCGGCTTCGAGATATACGGTTTCGACGCTTCAGGACGTCTGCGCTGGATACGTGCCGCCGCCGAAGCCCGCTGGCAGGGCAACCGCGTCTGGGATTTGCGCGAAGTGACCGAAACACAGTTCAATGACCAGGGCATCAGGGCGACCGGAGCTCCCCGGCAGGACTGGCAATCGGTGCTCACGCCCGACATACTTGCGGTGCTGCTAGTCGCGCCTGAAAAAATGTCGATGCGCGCACTGTGGCGCTATCTTGGCCACCTCGAGGAAAACGGCCAGCAGGTCGAACGCTACGAACTGGCGCTGTGGAACAAGTTCCTGGGGCCTTTCGTCATTCCGGCGATGATGCTGATCGCGATCCCGTTTGCCATCCTGGGGCCGCGCGGC
>CAZOVQ010000023.1:0-11469 GCA_964583195.1 uncultured Thiobacillus sp. | reverse complement strand
CTTTTCTTTGGCATACTCGCCGGCCTGGGGTTTCATCTCCTGAGCCGCCTGTTCGGCCATCTCGGTCTGCTCAACGACTGGCCACCGGCGGCCGCCGCCAGCCTGCCGCTTCTGATTTTCCTGACGATTGCGCTGGCGGGCGTGCGATGGATAGATCGGCGCTGAACCTGCCGGAACGGCTGGGCGTCTGTCTGCGCACAGCAGCGCCGGCGGACAAGCGTGCGTGCGTGCGCGCCCTCTGCGCCGACTGGCGGGCAGGCAGCGTGGCCGTGGCTGCGGACGTGCCACGCATCGGCATCGACGACCCCGGCATGCCACAGCGGCCAGAACGGGTTGCGCCGCACCGGCTGCCGCACCGCCGCATCGACACGCCAGCCGGACGGGCCGCGCTCGTGCATGCGCTGGCGCACATCGAATTCAACGCAATCAATCTCGCGCTCGACGCTGCGCATCGCTTTTCCGGCATGCCGCCGGACTACTATGCTGACTGGCTGCGCGTGGCGGACGAGGAAGCCCTGCATTTCGATTTGCTCACCACGCACCTTGCGACGCTGGGCCATGCCTACGGCGATTTTCCCGCACACGGCGGGCTGTGGAGCATGGCGCTGAAAACCGCGCACGACCCGCTGGTGCGCATGGCGCTGGTGCCGCGTGTGCGCGAAGCCCGCGGCCTGGACGCCACGCCGCGCATCGTCGACAGGCTTCGGGCGGCGGCGGAGGCGCGCCTGATCGAGATTCTAGTCATTATCGAACGCGACGAAATCGGCCATGTCGCCATCGGTAATCGCTGGTATCGCTGGCTGTGCGAGGCACGCGGCGTCGATCCTGCGGAGACCTTCCGCCGCCTGTTGCGCGAGTACGATGCGTCGCCGCTGAAGCCGCCGTTCAACCTGGCGGCGCGCCGGCTGGCTGGATTCGACGAGGCCGAGCTGGACTGGCTGGCTTCGCTATAACCCTAAAAACCGCAGTTGACCGCTCGCCGCCCTCGTAAAGCCGCATGCATGCTGAACATTTCCGCTCCACTCGCGTTCACCTGTCGGGTGAGCACGCTACGCGCCCGATTGCACGGTTTTCTGGCCGCCCGGGCTGCGTTGCTCTTCGTTGCAGGGAGCGGCCATGCGACTCATCGCGCCTTGCCGGACAGCCAGAAAACCGCACACTCGACCGCGTCCAACTGCGGTTTCTAGGATAACCCGAGTGGGGTCGCAGCGATCCGTCCCGGGGCGCGCTGCCACAATTCCGTGAACCGCTGCTGCAGGGCCGAGGCCGTTGCCGGATCGTCCGGATGCACGCTGCCGCGCAGGGCCGCCTTGTCTGGGCGGCGCAGTACGCCGTGCGAGTCGGCGAGAACGAAAGCCTCGTCGGGGCGTGGCGTGAGTGGGTCGGCGTGGCGGATTTCCAGCACATGACCAAAATCGCGCAGCAGGCGCATCAGGCGCGGATGCATGCGCGCCAGGTCGCGGTCTTCGTCGAGCAGGCATTCGATGCGGCGGCCGCCGCCCGCGACGCAGAACGCGCGCAACGCGGCATGGCGTGCGGGAGCTTCGAGTTCCCAGAGTTCGAGGTCGCGGTCGTAGAGCCGCAACTGGCGATGCGTGCCTGCCAGCAGGGCGTCGAAGGCCGCCCGACATTCGGACGAGGTGAGCAGCGTGGAAGCGCTCATGCGGCCAGTTCCAGCCAGCCGGCTTCGTACCAGTCGAAAAAACGATCCAGCAGCGCGGCCGGGAACGGCGCCGGCAGGGCGCGCGTATCGGCCAGGCAGCGCAGCGCGGCGCGTGTCCCGGCCGCGGGCGTGAAGGCTTCGCCATTCATGTAAAAGCGCGAACCGGCGAAGAGCAGGCGCGATTTCGCATGCAGCGCGACGCCGCCGTGCGCGGCCCGGCGGCGGAACGCGGCGGGCGTGAGCAACAAGGCCGGCGGCTCGAAGAAGACATCGGGTTTGGGCTCGGACAGATAGCAGCCGGCGAATTCGGCGATGTCGCGCGGCTGCCATTGCACGCGCGCGATCATCGCCCCGATCTGATCCAGCATTGCACGGCCGATCTCGCCCGGGTGGCGTTGCAGGCCCAGATCGGGATCGGCGTAGCGGCCTTCAAGCGCGACCGTGTCCTGCAGATGCATGAGGAAGGCCTGTGCCAGTTCGTTGGCGGTGGGTGCACGAAAGCCGATGGAGTAGGTCATGCAGTCGTCTTCCGCCACGCCGTGGTGCGCCGCATGCGGCGGCAGATAGAGCATGTCGCCGGGGCCGAGCACCCATTCCGCTTCCGGCTTGAACGTGCGCAGGATTTTCAGCGGCACGTCGGGCAGAAGATCGAGACGCGCCTGGGTGCTGATCTGCCAGCGTCGATGGCCGCGGCCCTGAAGCAGGAATACGTCGTAGGAATCGAAGTGGGGGCCGACGCTGCCGCCAGGCACGGCGTGACTCACCATCAGGTCGTCGAGCCGCGCATGCGGGATGAAGTCGAAGCGCTTCAGCAGGGCATCGGCTTCGGGCAGGTGGTGGTTGAGCGACTGCACCAGCAGCGTCCAGCCGGTTTTGGGCAGGCGCTTGAAGTCGGCAGGGCGAAATGGCCCGTGATCGAGCCGCCACGAGCGGCCGCTGCCGCGGACAAGACGCGATTCGACGTCGTCGCGGCCCGCCAGCTTCTGCAACGCGGCGGGCGAGAGCAACCCGGTGAAGCCGGGAATCGCATTGCGGATGAGGAGCGGCTGCTTGTGCCAGACCTCGCGCAGGAAACGGGTGGGCGACAGACCACCGGTGAGGGCATGCTTCATGCGAAGATTATCCTGGATTTATAGCGATAGGCACGCGATTGCCCTGTAGAATGCGGCGGAAAAAACGCGGCGGGGCCGACATGCTGAAACCGGGAGATCGCGCGCCGGATTTTTCCAATCCGGACGCGGACATGAATATCGTCGAACTGTCGCAGTTCGCGGGCAGGATTCTGGTGCTGTATTTTTACGTGCGTGATGATACGCCGGGCTGCACCACGGAAGCCATCGAGTTTTCCGAGCTCGAAGCCGGCTTCGCGAAACTGGGCGCGGAGGTGCTGGGCGTGTCGCGCGACGACTGCATCCGGCACGGCGAATTCCGCGACAAGCACGGCATCGGCGTGCGTCTGCTGGCCGACAAGGAGCAGACGACCTGCACGGCCTACGGTGTGCTGCAGGACAAGGAGGTGGACGGCGTCAGGCGCAAGGGCGTGCTGCGCTCCACCTTCGTCATCGACAAACAGGGCATCATCCGCCATGCCCTGTACGGCGTGTCCAGCCGCGGCCATGCGGCGGAAGTGCTCCAACTGGTAAAGGAACTCAAGTGAACATTGCAAAGGATACCGTCGTCACCTTTACTTATGCCGTGCGCGATCTGGACGGACGCATGCTGGAGGAAAGCGACGAACCCGTGAGCTACCTGCACGGTGGCTACGACAACATCTTTCCGGCGGTCGAAGCCGCGCTCGAAGGCAAGGCGGCGGGCGAGGGCGTCGATCTCAAGCTGCAACCGGCCGACGCTTTCGGCGAATACGACGAATCCCTGGTGCGCATGGAGGCGCGCGACGCCTTTCCGGAGGAACTCGAAGTCGGCATGCAATTCGTCGGTTCGCCCGTCGACGGCGGCGAGGAAATGCTCTACACCATCACCGACATCGCCGACGACAAGGTCGTGGTCGACGGCAACCATCCCTACGCGGGCCAGGCCGTGCACTTCCAGTGCCAGGTCACCGAGGTGCGTGCCGCCACCTCCGACGAAGTGGCACATCGCCACGCCCACGGCGCGCACGGTCACCACCACCACTGATGGCCAGGCATGGGCTGGCTGCTAGAATGCCGGGTTAACCGCATTTCATGACCGCGTGATGAAAATTACTTTTCTCGATTTCGAGCAGCCGATCGCCGAACTCGAAGCCAAGATCGAAGAACTGCGCTTCGTGCAGGACGACTCGGCACTGGATATTTCCGAGGAAATCCGCCGTCTGCAGAAGAAGAGCCAGACGCTCACCAAGGACATCTACGCCAGGCTCAACGCCTGGCAGGTGTCGCAGGTGGCACGCCACCCGCAACGGCCTTACACACTGGATTACGTGCAGGGGCTGTTCACCGACTTTGCCGAACTGCATGGCGACCGCGCCTATGCCGACGATGCGGCCATCGTGGGTGGCATGGCGCGCTTCAACGGCGAACCGGTGATGGTGATCGGCCACCAGAAGGGCCGCGACACCAAGGAAAAGATCGTCCGCAATTTCGGCATGCCGCGCCCCGAAGGCTACCGTAAGGCGCTGCGCCTGATGCGCCTGGCGGAAAAATTCCGCATGCCCATCTTCACCTTCATCGACACGCCCGGCGCCTATCCCGGCATAGGCGCCGAGGAACGCGGCCAGTCGGAGGCGATCGCGCGCAATCTCTATGTGATGGCCGAGCTGAAAACGCCGGTGATCTGCACCATTGTCGGCGAAGGCGGCTCGGGTGGGGCGCTCGCCATCGGCGTCGGCGACCGCACCCTGATCCTGCAATATTCCACTTACTCGGTGATTTCGCCGGAAGGCTGCGCTTCCATACTCTGGAAGAGCGCTGACAAGGCTTCGGTCGCCGCCGAAACGCTCGCCATCACCGCCGACCGTCTGAAGGGCAACGGTCTGGTCGACCGCATCGTCGAGGAGCCACCCGGCGGCGCGCAACGCGACTGGGACGCCATGTTCCAGACCATGCGCCGGGCGCTGGTCGACACGCTGGCCGAATTGCGCAGCCAGCCGCTCGACGCGCTGCTGAGCGCGCGCTACCGGCGTCTGCGCGCGTATGGCAGCTTCAGGGAAGCCGCTGACAAATAAGCTCGAGGCGTGCGTCGCGGGCGTGCTCGCGCGCCACGTTCCGCCGGGCTCGCGGCTGCTGCTGGGCTTGTCCGGCGGGCTCGATTCCGTCGTTCTGCTGAATGTGCTCGTTTCCCTACGGGCGCGCCATCCGTTCGATCTCGCCGCCCTGCACGTGCATCATGGTCTGTCGCCGAACGCGGACGACTGGGCCGGTTTCTGCGAGCGGCTGTGCGTTGCGCTGGGCGTGCCCCTGACCGTCGAGCACATACGCGTCGATCCTTTCGACCGTGCAGGCGTCGAGGCCGCCGCGCGGCGCGAACGGCATCGCGCGTTCGAGCGTTGCGACACGGACTTCCTGCTCACGGCCCACCACCGCGACGATCAGGCCGAAACCTTCCTGTTGCAGGCGCTGCGCGGTGCCGGCCCCAGGGGCCTGGCGGCGATGCCCGAATGCCGGCGTCCGCCGGGGATGCGTGCGGCGCACCTGCGCCCCTTGCTCGCAGTGCCGCGTGCCGAGCTGTCGCGGTTCGCACATGTTGCCGGGCTGAGCTGGATCGAGGATGAAAGCAATCAGGATCGGCGCTATCGGCGCAATGCCCTGCGGCAGGATATCCTGCCGCGGCTTGCCGCGTATTTCCCCGCCGCTGCCGCCACCCTGGCGCGTGTTGCCGCGCATCAGGCCGAGACGGCCGGGCTCCTCGACGATCTGGCCCATCTGGATGCCAAGGGCGTCATCGAAGGCGAACGGCTCGACTGCGCGGCGCTGGCGCGGCTCGCGCCGCCGCGGGCGCGTAACCTGCTGCGCCACTTCATCGCCGGACAGGGCGTGCGTCTGCCGGCCAGCCACCGGCTCGACGAGAGCTTGCGGCAGCTGTGCACGGCGCGCGTCGATGCGCGTGTATGCATCGGACTCGAGGGCGCCGAACTGCGGCGTTATCGCGGCGGCGCCTACCTCGTGCCGATGTGCCGCCGGCCACCGCCGGCCACGTGGATGGGGGAGGCCCGACTGCGTCTGCCTGGCCACGGCACGCTGTTCCTGCACGCAACCCCCGGTCGGGGCTTGCGTGTGGACGCATTGAAAATCGGCGTGCTGCAATTGTCCGTCCGCTCCGGCGGCGAACGCCTGCGGCTGACGCCGGGCGGCCCGATGCGCAGTCTCAAGACCCTGCTGCAGACGCATGGACTGCCGCCCTGGGCGCGGGACCGGGTCGCGGTGCTGCGTCAGGGAAACGCCGTGCTCTGGGTGGCGGGTTTCGGCTGCAACGCCGACTGGCTCGTCCGGCCGGACGAGCCAGGCTGTTCGCCCGAATGGCATGCGGAAGGCTTGGCCGGCCCCGGGGAGGCGTGGCAACAGCGCGTCCCGCCGGATTCTGCATGACGCGGACCGCTCAGTGGCTCGTTCCCGCCGACAACCGCGTCTTGTTCCACACGTTGTACTTGCCGACCGGGCGCTTCATGGGCAGGCGCTTGACCTCCTTCAGGGTCTTCGCGTCGTAGACGATCAAGGCGCCGTCCATCTCCCACAGGGACACCAGGGCGTATTTGCCGTAGCGGTCGAACTCCACGTGCGTGGCGGTCTTGCCCGGTTCGGGTTTCAGGTCCGCCACCACTTCCAGACTGCGCTTGTCGATGACGTGCATGACGTCGCGGTTCTTGCCGAAGAACACGTCGGCCCAGGCGTAGGGCGTGTTCTCGTGGCTGCGCAGGAAGAAGCCGGGGCCGGCGGTGGGGATGGTCTTGATCGTCTTCCACGTCTTCATGTCGATGACCTGGATGTGGCCGTCCTTCAGATTGGGGGAAGCCATGACCGGATGGGTGACACCGCCCTTGTCAGTCCAGTCCCAGGTGATGCCGGAGCCCAGGTGCGGCATGCCGGGGATGTCGAGGGCGGCGATTTTCCGGCCGGCGGCCAGGTCGATGACCTCGCCTTGCGGCGCGTCGCGCGAGGCACCGATCAGGTGGGTGTAGCTCTGGTCGAAAAAGAAGTCGTCGAGGATATGGTCGGTCGCGATGCGGCGCACCGCCCGTCTGTCGTAGGGAATTTCCCAGACCTCGGGAATGTCCTTCAGCGC
This sequence comes from uncultured Thiobacillus sp., assembly GCA_964583195.1. Lineage (GTDB taxonomy): Bacteria > Pseudomonadota > Gammaproteobacteria > Burkholderiales > Thiobacillaceae > Thiobacillus. The sequence continues at coordinate 4,589 of CAZOVQ010000023.1, read as the reverse complement.
GGCGACGAAGCTCGCGCGCGGGCGGGCGTCGTAGACGGCGGAGACGCGCGAGGTCTTGCCGTTGGCGCCGACGACGGGGATGACTTCGAGCAGCGACAGATCCCTGCCGGACAGGGCGACCAGCGTGTGCGGCAGATAGTTGGCGACCATCACGGTCTGGCCGTCGGAGGAGACGGCGACGTTGCGCGTGTTGATGCCGGCGCGCACTTCGGCCACGATCTTCAGGTTCCACAGGTCGTACTTGGTGATCCAGCCGTCGCGCGAAGCCCAGTAGACGTAGCGCCCGTCCGGCGTGAACTTGGGGCCGCCGTGCAGCGCGTAGCGCGTGGCGAAGCGGTGGAAGGGCGTCATCGTGTCGCCGTCGAGCACGCTGATGTGATGGTCGCCGTGCTCGACCACCAGGGTGACGTTGGTGGGATCGGCGGCGAATACCGGCTTCGCGGGCAGGTCGAGATTTTCCGCGTTGACGCTGTGCGAGGCCGCGATGTCGGCGGCGTCCCATTTCAGCGGGATGCTGTTCGGTGTGTAGATCCAGTCGGCGAGCGCCTGGATTTCGGCGGGCGTGAGCGTGCCGCCGAAGCCGGGCATCTGCGTCGCCGGCAGGCCCTCGGCGATGGCCTTGATGGCGTCGGGTTTCTTCAGCCGCGCCAGCGATTCAGGCAGCAGGGTGGGGCCCATGCCGCCCAGGCGGTTGGGGGCGTGACACGACAGGCAGTGCGTTTCGTAGAGCTTCGCGGGGTCGGGCGCGGCATCGGCTTGCGCAGCGAGCGGCGCGCAGGCGAAGAGGCAGGCAAGGGCGAGAGGGTGCAGCTTCATGCGTTCTCCAGGCAGGGCGTGGCGACGCCGATCTCCGCGTCGTCGAGATAACAGCCGGGGTCTTCGGCCCAGAAGTCGCCGCTGGTCTGCCAGGCGCGCACGCGCGTGTTGCCGTTGCAGATCGCGCGGTGCGCGCAGTCGGCGCAGCGTCCGCCCACGGGGCGCGGCGATTGTTTCAGGCCGGCCATCAGCGGGTCGGACACATCGGCCCAGATCTCGCCGAAGGGGCGTGCGCGCACGTTGCCGAGCGGGTAGTTCCACCACATCGTGTCGGGATGCACGTCGCCGAGGTTGTCGATGTTGGCGATGTTCACGCCCGAGGCATTGCCGCCCCAGCGTTCGAGTCTGGCGCGGATGTGCTCGTAGCGATCCGGGAAGTGCTGCGCCACCCAGTGCAGCAGGTAGACGCCGTCGGCATCGTTGTTGCCGGTGACGAATTCGCGTGCCTGCCCGCTGCGCGCAGCCTGCCACGCGCGTTCGAACAGCAGGTCCATCGCCGCGCGCGTGGTGGCGAAATGCGCATCGCCGCTGCGGTTCCTGTTGCCCCGCCCGGCGTAGTTGAGGTGCGAGAGGTAGAACTTGTCGATGCCTTCGTCTTCCATCAGGTCGAGGAGCGCGGGGAAGTCGTAGGCGTTTTCCTGCGCCAGCGTGTAGCGCATGCCGACCTTGGCCCCGGCCGCCTTGCACAGGCGGATGCCGGCAAGCGCGGCGTCGAAGGCGCCGGCCTTGCGGCGGAAGACGTCGTGCGTGGCGGCCAGCCCGTCGAGGCTGATGCCGACATAGTCGAAGCCGGTGTCAGCGATGGCCGCCACGTTCGATGCGTTCACCAGCGTGCCGTTGGACGACAGCCCGACGTAGAAGCCCATGGCCTTGGCGCGGCGGCCGATGTCGAAGATGTCGGGCCGCAACAGCGGCTCGCCGCCGGACAGGATCACCACCGGCACGCGCGCGGCCTTGAGGTCGTCGAGGGTGCGGAACACCTCGTCGGTAGACAGCTCGCCGGCGAAATCCTTGTCGGCGGAAATCGAGTAGCAGTGCTTGCAGGTGAGGTTGCAGCGGCGCACCAGGTTCCAGATCACCACCGGGCCGGGCGGATTTCTTTTGGGGCCGGGCGACGTGGGGTGGACGAGTTCCTGCATGAGCTGGCTGACGCGAAACATGATTAGCCTCCGATTCTCAGGCCGGTTTTTTTCAGGATGCGGCTGCTGTAGAGCACGTCGTGCGCGCGGCAGGCCGGTCCCAGCACGCGGGCGATGTGGTCGAGATGCGCGGCCACTTCGTCGCGGCATTTGCCGTGCACCATGGCGAAGAGGTTGTAGGGCCAGGCGCTGCCCGCGCGCGGGCGGCGGTAGCAGTGGCTGACGAATGGCAGCGCGCCGACGATTTCGCCGAGCGCATCCGCCTGCGCGTCGTCCACGTCCCACACCGACATGCCGTTGGCCGTGTAGCCGAGCGCGTAGTGGTTGGGCACCGCGCCGATGCGGCGGACGATGCCGGTGTCGAGCAGCGTGGCGAAGCGCTGCATCACCTCGTCGGGCGCGATGCCGAGTTCCTCGGCCAGCGCGTGCCAGGGCCGCGACACCAGCGGCAGGCCCTGCTGCGTGGCGCGGATCAGCGCGCGGTCGGTGGCGTCCATCAGGGGAAATTCGCGCGCGTGGTTCATGCCGTGAGCCGCAGTTCGACGAAGTACTCGCGTTCCTTGGGAAAGCGATACACGGCGAGGCCCGTGGCGGCCTCGATGCGGCGGAACGCGGCCTCCACCTTCTCCGGCGATTCCGCGGCGCCGACGAACCACATGTTGAGCGCGTGTTCGCGCCGGTAGTTGTGGGCGATCTCGGGCTCGGCGTTGACGATTTCCGTCACATGCTCGAAATCCGCTTCGGGCACCGCCAGTGCCGCCAGCACGTTGGCGCCGCCCATGCGATCGGCGTTGTAGAGCGGACCGAAGCGCGTCAGCACCCGATCCGCCAGCATGCGTTCGAGGCGGCGGATCAGCTCGGCCTCGTCGATGCCGAGCGCGCTCGCAACGACGGCGTAGGGCGCTTCGCACAGCGGAAAGCCGCCGTGCAGGGCGTTGACGATGCGGCGGTCGAGCGCGTCGAGCGGCGGTTCCATCAGGCGGCCCGGGCGAGGCTGGCGTAGCGCGCGCCGCACTGCTTGAAGCGGCGGCGCGAGAACAGCGGCTGGCACGGCAGGTCGTCGAGGCCGAGGCGCGCACGCATCGCCTCGATTTCCGCCAGCACGCTGGCGCGGTCCTGCCCGTGCACCATGGAGAACAGGTTGTAGGGCCACTCGGGCAGGCGGCGCGGGCGCTGGTAGCACAGGGTGACCGCCGGCTGCGCGGCGAGCTGGCGGCCGACTGCTTCGAGGCGCGCGTCGGGCACGTCCCACACCACCATCGCGTTGGCGGTGTAGCCAAGCTCGCGGTGGCGCACCACCACGCCGAAGCGGCGGATGATCGAGCGCGCTTGCAGTTCGCCGATGCGCGCGAGGCAGGCCGCCTCGTCGAGGCCGCAGCGCGCGGCGATCTGTTCGTAGGGATGCGGCACCAGCGGCAGACCTGCCTCCAGTACCGCCGCCAGGCAATAGTCCACGGATTGCAGGTGCGCGCGCAATGTGGCGGTGTCCATTGCGCGGCCCGCCCCGTCGAGATGAGCGGGCTTTTTCTTGCGGCCGGCCAGATCGAAGCCGAGATCGATATGGAAATCGGCCTGCATCGGCAGGTCGAGCGGCGCGAGCCCGGTGTCGCGGCGGATGTCGGCGAGCACGGCGTCCACGTCCTCGCGCGTCGGCGCGGTGACGACGAACCACAGGTTGTAGCGGTGCTCGCGCTCGTAGTTGTGGTTCACCTCGGGATACGCGTCGATCGCGCGCGCGACCGACTCGATGCGTTCGGCCGGGCAGGCCACCGCGGCGAGCGTGCTCGCGCCCAGCACGTGCGGACGGAAGACCGCGCCGATACGCGAGATGTGTCCGCCCTCGACGAGCCTGCCCAGCGCCCGCAGCACGCTGGCCTCGTTGGTGCCGAGCTGCTCTGCGAGCACGGCGTAGGGGCGTTCGGTCAGCGGAAAATTCCGCTGCCAGTCGTTCAGCAGGCTGAATTCGGTATCGGTGAGTTTCATAGTCCCGTCCTGTGCGCGCGTGCCGTGAAGAAGATGCCGCTGGGCTGTTCGGCGGGCAGTTCGCCGAGTTTGCGGAAGCTGGCGGTGTCGTAGATTTCCAGCTTGTTGGCGTCGCGCACCGACAGCCACACCGCCTCGCCGCGCGGCGTGAATTCCATGTGCAGCACGGCTTTTCCGGGCTGCATGCTGTGGACGATCTTCTGCGACGGCACGTCGATCACCTGCACCGTGTCGTAGTGCGGGAAGGCGAAATTGACCCACAGGCGGCGCCCGTCCGGCTGCGCCATCACGAACACCGGCTGCCCGGCGACCGGGATCACGCCGACCTGCTTCCAGCCGGAGACGTCGACGATGACGACTTCGTGGCGGCCGACGCCCGGAATGAAGGCGAGGTTGCCGACCATGGCCCAGGTTTCCAGGTGCGGCATCTTGTACACCGGCAGTTTTTCCTCGCCGCGACCGTAGTCCGGCAGCGCGCGCTTCACGCCGGCGTCGAGGTTCCAGGTGTCGAGCACGGCGATGCCGTTTTCGCCGTACAGGCCGGCGATGTACCAGCGGCCGTCGGGGGAGATGAGGGCGTCGTAGGGCTGGTGGCCGATGCCCTCGTACTTGGTGATCTTGGGCTGCCTCGGGTCCACGGACAGGTCGGCG
>CAZOVQ010000022.1:0-16191 GCA_964583195.1 uncultured Thiobacillus sp. | reverse complement strand
ATGAAGTGTTATGGGGCATTGCCGCGCTGGCCTTCATCGGCATCTTTTTCTTTGAGATCGGCTTCCCGTGGATCGTGCTGGCAGCCGGCATCATCGGTGCCCTCGGCGGCAAGCTTCTGCCTGCCAAGTTCAAGGGCGGCGGCGGACACGGCGCGTCGAACAAGCAGTACGGCCCGGCGCTGATCGACGACGACACGCCGACGCCCGCGCACGCGCAGTTTTCCTGGGGCAGGTTTGCGCTGACGACGGGTATTTTCGTCGCCCTCTGGCTTGCGGCAATGTTCGCCGTCGGCGGTCAGCAGACGCTCGCCGACATGGGTAATTTCTTCACCCGCGCGGCCTTCCTCACCATCGGCGGCGCGTATGCGGTGTTGCCGTATGTGTATCAGGGCGGCGTTGAGCATTTCGGCTGGCTCAGCGGCGCGCAGATGATGGACGGCCTGGCGCTGGGCGAAACCACGCCGGGGCCGCTCATCATGGTGGTGACCTGGGTGGGCTATCTGGGCGGCGTTGCCAAGGACGTGTTCGACAACCCCGTCGTTGCCGGTCTGGCGGGTGCGGCTGCAGCGACCTTCTTCACGTTTCTGCCGTCGTTCTGGTTCATTCTTGCGGGCGGGCCGCTGGTCGAATCGACCCGCAACGAACTCAAATTCACCGCGCCGCTCACCGGCATCACGGCGGCGGTGGTGGGCGTGATCCTGAATCTGGCGGTGTTTTTTGCCTGGCACACCTTCTGGCCGCAAGCCACCGAAACGGCACCGTTTGCCGGCACGTTCGAATGGTTACCGGTGGTGGTCGCCCTCGCCGCCTTCGTCGCGCTGTGGAAATACAAAACCGACATCATGAAAGTGATCGGCGTGTGCGCGGTGCTGGGCCTGTTGTATTCACTGATCGTCTGAGGAAGCACCATGAGCTATGAAATGAAACCGCTGGCTTGCAACCCTGCGGGCATGAACGAGCTGTCGGAAAAAATCCTCGTCAGCCATTACGAAAACAACTACGGCGGCGCGGTGAAGCGGTTGAATGCCATCACTCAAAAACTGGCGGAACTCGACTGGGCGACCGCGCCGGTGTTCGTCGTCAACGGCCTGAAGCGCGAGGAACTCGTCGCCAGCAATTCCATGATCCTGCACGAACTCTATTTCGAGAGCCTGGGCGCGAGCGCGGCCTCCATCGATTTGCAGGCGCAGATCGGGCAGGATTTTGGCGGCATGGAGCAATGGGCGGCGCAGTTTTCCGCGATGGGCAAGGCGCAGGGCGGCGGCTCGGGCTGGGTGCTGCTGGCCTGGTCGCAGCGCGACAAGAAGCTCATCAACACCTGGGCCTCGGATCACACCTGCAACCTGGCGGGTGCCACGCCGATACTGGCGCTCGACATGTACGAGCACAGCTACCACATGGACTTTGGTGCGGCGGCGGCAAAATATGTCGACGCCTTCATGAATAATCTGAATCTGGCGGGCGCGTCCGCCAAACTCGCGACTTTGAAAGGACACTGACATGGAACCCACCTCCCACCCGCTCAACCCGGCCTGCTGCGGCGGCGCGAACGCCGTGCCCGCCGACCTGCCGCGCACCGTCGCGCCCGCCGACGTCAACCCCGGCACGACGCTGATCCTCGACGTGCGGCGCGAATCCGACCACGCCGCGTCAAACGAAGCGCTGCCCGGCGCGATGTGGAAAAACCCGGAAAAAATCGACGCCTGGATAGGCGCGCTGCCGTTGACGCAAGACGTGGTGATCTACTGCGTGCGCGGCGGCGGCGTGTCGAACAGCGTGGTGGATCGCCTGCGCGCGGGGGGAGTCAAGGCGCGTTTCATCGAAGGCGGCCTCGAAGCCTACAAGGCGGCGGGCGGCAAGGTCGTCGGCAAATGAGGGCGGCGCGATGAAATGGGTAACGCGCGAGCGTCCGAAGATCGACCGCATCGCCTGCCCGTGGCTGGTGGCGCGGTTCATCGACAAGGACGCCGAATTTCTCTACGTGCCCGCCGACCAGGTGTTGCAGACCGCACATGACACCGGGGCGACGCCCTACGACATCTCCGGCGTCGAATACGGCCACGACGGCGAACTGTGCAGCTTCGATGCATTTTTGCGTATCCATCAACTGACCGACCCGATCCTGCACGACCTCGCGGTGATCGTGCGCGGCGCAGATACCGGTCGCCTCGATCTCGCGCCGCAGTGCGCGGGGCTGCTCGCGCAGTCGCTGGGCCTGTCGGCGCTGTACCCCGACGACCACGACATGCTCGGCCACGGCATGACGATGTACGACGCGTATTACGCCTGGCTCAAGTCGGCGCGCCATGAAGTTCACCTGTGGCGACCTACCCATGCGGGTAGTTGATCGATTTACTAGGTTATTCTATGGTGCAGCATCGTATTGTTTAACCACCCACAGGACAGCATCATGGAACGCGAAATCAACGGCAAGATCGTCGAGACCGACCCCGAAGGCTATCTGGTCAACCTCGAAGACTGGTCCGAGGAACTGGCCATCGAACTGGCCAAGGAAGACAAGCTGGAACTCCAGGAAAACCACTGGAAGGTCATTCACTACATGCGCGACCAGTTCGCGCAGAACGGCACCGCGCCCAACCTGCGCTTTCTGCAAAAAGGTCTGAAAGAAGAGTTCGGCGACGAATGGGGCGACAAGAAATTCCTGTTCGACCTGTTCCCGTTCGGCCCCGCCAAGCAGGCCGGCCGCTACGCCGGCACGCCCAAGCCGACCGGCTGCGTCTGAACCCGGACACCCGACCCACAGGCCCCGCCCCGACGCGGGGCTTTTTTACGTGCGTCCGACACGCTAGGATATCTGTCTTCCAATCCCGGACTCTCCATCATGAAACGCCTTGCCGCCACGCTCGTCCTCGCTTCCCTGGCCTCGCTTGCCCACGCCTTCCCCTGGTACGCTTCAGGCAACAACATCCGCGGCGCGCAACTCATGACCGAGCAGGAACGCCACGACTACGTCGCCCATCTGCAGAGCGTGAAGACCCTGCCCGAATGCCAGGCTTACTGGGAGGGCCACAACAAGGACATCGACGCGCGCGCGGCGAAGCAGCACGTTGCGCTGCCGCCGGTGCAGGGCAATCCCTGCGACGTGATGGTGCGGATGGGCCGTATCCGCTGAATATCCGCCGGGCTCATGTGTCCCGGAACATGAAGTACACCGCGCCGACGAGGCACAGCGCCGCCCATAGAAAATCCCACTTCAGCTCGACCTTCATGTAGAGCACCGCGAACGGCACGAACACCGACAGCGCGATGACCTCCTGCATGATTTTCAGCTGCGGCAGGCTCATCACGGTGAAACCGATGCGGTTGGCCGGCACCTGCAACAGGTATTCGAAGAGCGCGATGCCCCAGCTGGCGAAAGCGGCAATCACCCAGGGCTGGTTGTTCAGGTCCTTGAGGTGCGCATACCATGCAAAGGTCATGAAGACATTGGAAAACGTGAGCAGGATCAGGGCTAGCAGGCTGGCGGGCATGGTTCTCTCCGATATCGCTGATGCATTTTAGGGTCAAGCTGCCGTCGAAGCGCGGCCGCTCAACCCATGCGCCCGGCAGGGCGCCTGTTAAAATGCGTCCTTTCGACCGACAGGGACAAGCACGATGAGCGCACCGCGGGTGGGCGTGGTGATGGGGTCTTCCAGCGACTGGGAGGTGATAAAACACGCGGCGCTACTGTTGAAGCAGCTGGGCGTGCCCTTCGAAGCCAAGGTGGTGTCGGCGCACCGCACGCCGGACCTGCTCTATCGCTACGCCGAAGAGGCCGAAGCGCGCGGCCTGAAGGCCATCATCGCCGGCGCCGGCGGCGCGGCGCACCTGCCGGGCATGCTTGCCGCCAAGACGATCGTGCCGGTGCTGGGCGTGCCGGTACCGTCGAAATACCTCAAGGGCATGGATTCGCTGCTGTCCATCGTGCAGATGCCGAAAGGCATTCCGGTTGCCACGTTCGCCATAGGCGAAGCCGGCGCGGCCAACGCTGCCCTCTTCGCCGCCGCGCTGCTCGCGCGCACGGACATGGGCCTCGCCGCGCAACTGCACGACTTCCGCCGTGGTCAGACCGACTCGGTGCTGGCGATGGATTTGCCCGATGTCGGCTGAGGCGCTGCCGATTCTGCCCGGCGCCACGCTGGGCATTCTGGGCGGCGGCCAGCTCGGCCGCATGTTCGCCATCGCCGCGCGCACCATGGGCTACAAGGTCATGGTGCTGGATCCCGATCCGCAAAGCCCGGCCGGGCAGATGGCCGATGTGCATCTGGCGGCGGCCTACACCGATGCCGGCGCACTGAAGCAACTGGCGGAAGCCTGCGCTGCCGTCACCACCGAATTCGAGAACGTGCCCGCAGGCAGCCTGATTGCGCTGGCGCAAAGCTGCCGCGTCGTGCCCGGCGCCGCCGCGGTCGCCATCGTGCAGGATCGCAGCCATGAAAAATCCTGGCTGGCGCAGCGGGGTTTTGCAACTGCGCCCTTCGCGCTCGTCTACAACGAGAGCGACCTCGACGCCGCGCTTGCGGATATCGGTACCCCTTCGCTTCTGAAGGTGGCGCGTTTCGGGTACGACGGCAAGGGCCAGGCGCGCATCGACGTGCCCGCGGATGCGCGCGCCGCCTTCCGTGAATTCGGCGGCCAGCCCTGCGTGCTGGAAGGCCTCGTCAAACTGGAATGCGAAATCTCCGTGGTGCTGGCGCGCGGCGACGCCGGCGACTGCACGCTCTTTCCCGTCGCGGAGAACCGCCATGCGAACGGCATCCTCGACGTCTCCATCGTGCCGGCGCGCGTGCCCGAAGCCCTCGCGCGCGAGGCGTGTGACATGGCGCGCGCGGTGGCCGATGCACTCGACTACGTCGGCGTGATGGCGGTGGAGTTCTTCGTCGCCGACGGCCGGCTCATGGTCAACGAGATCGCGCCGCGTCCGCACAACTCCGGCCACTACACGCTCGACGCCTGCCTCACCGACCAGTTCGAGCAGCAGGTGCGCGCACTCGCCGGCCTGCCGTTGGGCGACACGCGCCTGCTCTCGCCCGTGGTCATGGTCAACATCCTCGGCGATCACTGGCAGAATGGCGGCCCGCGCTGGGCCGCGCTGCTCGCGCAGCCCAACGTGAAACTGCATCTTTACGGCAAGGAATCAGCGCGGCCGGGCCGCAAGATGGGGCATTTCAACGTGCTCGACGCCGATGCCGCGGCGGCGCTGGAACTGGCCGGGCGCCTGCACGATGCGTTGTAGCCTGCTCGCGCTCGCGCTTCTCGCGGCCGGCACCGTGCAGGCGGCCGGGCGCCTGCCGCTCGTCGTCGGCGGGCAGACGGTCCAGGTCGAAGTCGCCGACACGCCGCGTGCCCGCGAACGCGGATTGATGCAGCGCACGCATCTGGCCGCCGATTCCGGCATGCTGTTCGTGTTCGAGGCGCCTGGCCGCTATTGCTTCTGGATGCGCAACACGCCTTTGCCGCTGTCCGTGGCTTTCATCGACGAGACCGGCCGGGTCGCCGCGTTCGCCGACATGCAGCCGCGCAGCGACACCCCACACTGCCCGCCGGTCGAAGTGCGCTACGCACTCGAAATCGCGCAGGGCAGTTTTCTGCGCCCAGGCCTCGCGCCCGGCGCGCGCGTACAGGGGCTGCCGCGCTGACGGTTATTGATCCGAAATCAGAGAACCTGGCCATGAACAGAGGCGGCGGGGGGACAAGGAACAAGCTCGCCAAACTTCGGGCTATGTTTGCCAATGAACAATCTGGGTTGCATAGGGCCTATCAATAAGGCGTGATCGAGCGGATACGCATTTCCATCGCCAGGCCGGCTTCGTCGCCGCCGAGTACCTGTACTGGCAGGTAGTGCCGGTCGATCGCCAGCCAGACCTCGAAGCGGCCGTCGCCGCTTCCGTTGCGTACCAGATGCTGGGTGCGTAGCGGCCCGAGCGCGGTTTCGAGGATTTCCTCGCCGCGCACCTCGAACACGTAGTTGCGCACCTTCCTGCCGTTGAACACGGCAAACGCCGATTCACCTTGCGGCAGCGGTGCAGTGAGCGCCCACTGAAAGAACAGGCTCAGCGCATCCTGCAGGCCGGGCGCATGATCGAAATGCCGGGTTTCGCCGGCGGCACTGGTCCAGGCGATGCGGCCGGCTTCGATACGGGCGCGGGAACGCCGGTCGCCGCGCTGGTCCCAGAATTCCTCGGGTTCAAGGCCGTGCGGCGCAATGCGGCCACGGCTGGTCTGGGCGAAGCGGCCGCGCACGAAGAAGCCGGTGAACCCGGTGGCCGCGGCGACGCTGCTGGCGGTATAACGCCCGCCTTCGTCGACCCAGATCAGTGTCTGCTCGCCGGTGGCCGGCCCATAGTGCAGTTCGAAATTGAGCGCGATGCGTGCCGGCAGCGCGTTCAGGGGCGGCGGAGCGGGCGTTTCCGATGTCGCCGACGGCGCGGGAGACGCGACAGGCGCCCCGGGTTCCGCGGGTGGTGCGGGTTCCGGCGGCGCGGCTTCGGAAGCCGCGGGCGTCGCCGCCGGCGCGTCGTCCGCAGCCATCATCGCGCCGTGGCCGTCGGGCAGGGTATCGGGGCGGGTCGCCGGGGGCGCGGGAAGCGGTCGGGGCGGGGCAGGTCGCCGCATGGTTTCCTGTCCCGGAACACGGGCGGGTTTTGCGTCGTGCCGGGGCGGCGCTGCGAGCAGCCGCGCTTCGATTACTGGGGCGGCTGGCGCAGCGATGCGTTCGGGCGGCCAGGCGTGCCTTGTCCCGCCGAGCAGGAAAACGTGCAGCAGCAGGGAAACGCCGAGCGCAGACAGTGCCGGCCCATGGCGGCGCAGGCGGGCGTGCACCGCGCCCGGCACGGTCAGCTTTCGACGCGCGCGCGCACCAGCCGCTGTTCATACGTGACGCCGTCCTCGGTCACGCGTACGCGCAACGGCAGGTTGCCGCGTGCGGGGGCGACCCACACGGTGATGGCTTTCTCGCCTGGATGGGCTTGGCGTTCGTAGCGCAGGGCCGGCAGCCGGCCGAGCGGGGTGTCGAGCGGCTCGCTGTCGCGCCGCGCGTAATGGTAGTAGTCGAGCTTGCGTCCGCTCACCACCTGCAGGCGGTAGTCGGCAGGCAGGTCGCCCATGAACATGAGCTGATAGAGTTGCGACAGTTGATCCTGCGCGCCGGGCCTGAGGTCGGTTTTCTGCCAGGTGGCGCCCTTGTAGGCGAACGCGACGCTGCCCTGTTTCCAATCGAGCCGGGCGACGGCGAGCTTTTCCGGCGCATTGTCACGGGCGCGCCGGAACGAGACGGGGCGCAGACCGCTGTCAGCGACGATTCCCGTGCTTTCCAGCCGGATGGGGCCGGGCAGCAGCAGGGCGAACGCGCCGCGGGCCACGGTTTCGCTGGTCAGCGAATAATTCGGGCCGTGCCGCTCCAGGCGGTCGGTGACCGTGCCGAGCCGGATGCCGTTGCGATACAGGTCGTATACCAGTTCCAGGCTGCGCGGCGCGGAGGCATCGGCGCGAACGCCGGGCGCGGCGAAAAGAACGAGGCTCGCGGCCAACAGGAATCTGAACATGCTCATGCTCCGGCGCAAGACAACACCGACTGGGACGCGAAATCGTCGCGCAAGTTTACCCGGCCACGATTGTTTACCAGCCGGCCTTCGGCAAACCAGCGGATGGCCAGCGGATAGATGCGGTGTTCCTGCGCCAGCACGCGCGCGGCAAGCGACTCGGGGGTGTCGTCGGCGCGCACCGGCACCGCCGCCTGCACGACGATGGGGCCGTGATCGAGTTCGGCGGTGACGAAATGCACCGTGCAGCCGTGGATTTTCACACCTTCGGCGAGCGCGCGCTCGTGGGTTTTCAGCCCGGGAAAGGCGGGCAGGAGCGAAGGGTGGATATTGAGCAGCCGGCCTTCGAAGCGGGTGACGAAAGCCGGCGAGAGGATGCGCAAGTAGCCGGCCAGCACGACGAGGTCGGGACAGTGGCGCTCGATTTCGTTGCCGAGCTGCGCGTCGAAGGTTGCACGGTCGGCGTGCCCGGTATGGTCGAGCGCAAGGGTGTTGAATCCGTGCTCGCGCGCCCAGGCGAGTCCGTCCGCCTGCGGCCGGTTGCCGATGACCGCGACGATCTCGATCGGCAGGGCCGCGTCCACGATCGCGCGCAGATTGCTGCCGCGCCCCGACAGCAGGACGACGACGCGACAGGTCACGAATAAAGAACCTGTTCGCCACCCTCGGGCCGCGCGAGGATCTCGCCGATCCGCCACACGGTTTCGCCGCTGGCCACGAAATGCGCCAGCGCCGCGTCCGCGTCGGCGGCCGCCACGACCACACACAGGCCGATGCCGCAGTTGAAGGTGCGCAGCATTTCCATCGGCTCGACGTTGCCTGCCTGTTGCAGCCAGTCGAACAGCGGTGGCCGCGTCCAGCTGGCCAGGTCGACGCGGGCGGCCACGTTTTCCGGCAGGCAGCGTGGCAGGTTGCCGGTGATGCCGCCGCCGGTGATGTGCGCCATGCCTTTCACGCTCAGTTTTTCCATCAGCGCGAGCAGCGGTTTCACGTAAATGCGCGTCGGCGCCATCACCGCGTCGGCAAAGGTGCGTCCATGGAAGTCGGACTTCAGACCGATGTGCGACACGTCGATCAGCTTGCGGATCAGCGAGTATCCGTTGGAATGCGCGCCGGAGGATGCCAGCCCCAGCACCACGTCGCCCGGAACGACGCTTTGACCACCGATGACTCTGCTTTTTTCCACCACCCCGACGGCGAAGCCGGCGAGATCGTATTCGCCGTCGGGGTACATGCCCGGCATCTCGGCCGTCTCGCCGCCGATCAGCGCGCAGCCGGCCTGTTCGCAGCCGGTGGCGATACCGGCGATGACCGCCTCGGCGGTGTCGAGGCTGAGTCTGCCTGTGGCGAAATAGTCGAGAAAGAACAGTGGCTCGGCGCCCTGGACCAGAATGTCGTTGACGCTCATGGCGACGAGGTCGATGCCGACGGTATCGTGGCGGTTCAGCTCGAAGGCGAGCTTCAGCTTGGTGCCCACGCCGTCGGTTCCGGATACCAGGACGGGTTCCCGGTATTTCTTCGAAATCTCGACCAGCGCGCCGAAACCGCCGATGCCGGCCAGCACTTCGGGACGCAGGGTCCGTTTTGCCAGCGGCTTGATGCGCTCGACCAGTGCGTCGCCGGCGTCAATATCGACACCGGCGTCTTTGTAGGAAATGGAAGGCACAGCCCGCTCCGGAAACTAAAAGTGCGTTATTTTACCGTTTATGACTGCCTCCCGCCCCTACGCCCTGCCGGGTCTCATGCTTGCCGTCGCGCTCGTCACGGGCGGTCTCGTCTATCTGCTCTCGCCCGTGCTCACACCGTTTCTCGCCGGCGCGCTGCTCGCTTACATCTTCGATCCGGCGGTCGATCGGCTGGAAAAGCTGGGCGCTTCGCGCACCGCGGGCACAATCGCCGTCATCGCGCTGGCCGGTCTCGGTGTCTACGCGCTGCTGCTGGTGGCGCTGCCGCTGTTTCAGGGCCAGTTCGCCGAATTGAGCCAGCGCGTGCCCGCCGCGCTCGATCTGGTGCAGACCCGCCTGCTGCCCTGGCTACGGCAGAGCTTCGATCTTGCCATCGAACCGAATCTCGAAGCGATCAAGCACTGGCTCGCCGACAGAGCGCAGCAAAACGGCGCCGACTGGCTACCGACCCTGCAAACCGGCGCACTGGCCGTCGTCGGCCTGCTCGCCAACCTGCTCCTGATTCCGGTGGTGATGTTCTATCTGCTGCGCGACTGGGACGTGATGGTCGCGCGCGTGGCGGCGCTGACGCCGCGCCGCTGGACGGCAACCGTCGAGCGCGTCGCGCGGGCGATGGACGCCGTGGTGGGCGAATTCCTGCGCGGGCAGCTTTCGGTGATGCTGGCGCTGTCGCTGTATTACGCGCTCGCGCTCTGGTTCGCCGGCCTGCATTACGCACTGCCCATCGGACTCATCACTGGCGTGCTTTCCTTTGTGCCCTTCCTCGGTTTCGGTTTGGGCATGGTCCTGGCGCTTCTGGTCGCGCTGCTCCAGTTTGCCGACTGGACCGGCGTGGCCTGGGTCGCGGGCATTTATCTTGTCGGCCAGCTTCTGGAAAGTTATGTATTCACGCCGCGTCTCGTCGGCGAACGCGTCGGCCTGCACCCGGTGGCGGTGATCTTCGCGCTGGCGGCCTTCGGCCAGTTGTTTGGCTTCGTCGGCTTACTGCTGGCGGTGCCGCTGGCGGCGGTTCTGTTGGTCGGCCTGCGTGAACTGCGCGGCGCCTACGTCGCCAGTGCCTTCTACCACGGCGGCTATAATCCCGCGTCCCCAGACTCTCCCGATCCTGCCATGCCCGCGCCGCTTTACGAATCGAACATCGTCTCGTTGCCACTCGTTCACCGGGGCAAGGTGCGGGACATCTACGCCGTTGGCGACGACAGGCTGCTCATCGTGACCAGCGACCGCCTGTCCGCCTTCGACGTGGTCATGCCCACGCCGATTCCCGGCAAGGGCGAAGTACTCACGAGCGTCTCGGCCTTCTGGTTCGAACGACTGAAAGCCATTGTTCCCAGCCAGGCGCTCGCCATCGATCCGGAATCGGTGGTGGCGGAAAACGAGCGCGATCAGGTGAAGGGGCGCGCCATCGTGGTGAAGAAACTCCGGGCGCTGCCGGTGGAAGCCATCGTCCGCGGCTATCTGGTCGGTTCGGGCTGGAAGGAATACCAGGCCAGCCAGTCGGTGTGCGGCATTCCGCTTCCCGCGGGGCTCAAGCAGGCCGGCCGGCTGCCCGAACCGATATTCACCCCTTCGACCAAGGCAGCAGGGGGGGCGCACGATGAGAACATCAGTTTCGAGGCGACCGCCGCCCTGATCGGCCCCGGACTGGCGGCGCAGGTACGCGACGTGAGCCTTGCCCTGTATAAGGCGGCGTCGGAGTATGCGCTCACACGGGGAATCATCGTCGCCGACACCAAATTCGAATTCGGCCTCGACGAAGCCGGCAAACTGGTGTGGATCGACGAGGCACTGACCCCGGATTCCTCGCGTTTCTGGCCGGCAGACCAGTACCGTCCCGGCAGCAATCCGCCCAGTTTCGACAAGCAGTTCGTGCGCGACTGGCTGGAAACCAGCGGCTGGAACAAGCAGGCGCCCGGCCCGGTCCTGCCGCCGGAAATCGTCTCCCGAACGGCGGAAAAATACCGGGAAGCCAGCGTGCGTCTCCTCGGCTGACGCCGCGTTGCACCGCCGCGCACGGCGGAATCGCCGGCACGAAGCGCGCTTTATGCTGTTTTTCCGCCACATGCGCGCTAAAGTGGGAACCTGGCGCGGCCGATATTGCCAGGGCCGGGCCTTCTCACCTCACCCCCGATCACCATGACCTTGAAACCCTTGCGTGTCGTTCCATCGTCGCCGTCCGTCCCGCCACGCGACCTTCGCTCCCGCGGCGGCGCGCGGGTCATGATCGTCGACGACCGGGTGACGGCGCGCAGTCTGCTCGAAGGGCTGGCGCGCACCCTGGAGCCGGGGGTCATCGTCGAAAGTTTTGCCGATCCGCTCGATGCGCTGGCGCAAACGGAAATCGCCTCCCCCGACCTCATCATCACCGACTACCGCATGCCAGGCATGGACGGTATCGAATTCACGCGTCGCATCCGTACCCAGCGCCGCCTGGCGGACGTGCCGGTCATCATCGTCACCGTGGTGGAGGATCGCCAGATCCGTTACCGGGCGCTGGAAAACGGCGCCACCGATTTTCTGACCCGACCGATCGACCCGCAGGAGTGCCGGGCCCGCTGCCTCAACCTGCTGGCGCTGCGCCGCAGCCAGAAGATGGTCGCGGACCGCGCGCAGTGGCTCGAAGAACAGGTGTTGCAGGCGACCCGCGAAGTCCGCACCCGCGAACGCGAAACCCTGATGAAGCTGGCGAAAGCCGGCGAATACCGCGACCAGGAAACCGGGAATCACATCATTCGCATGGCCCGATACGCGCGTCTGATTGCCGAGGAACTCAGGCTCACGGCGATGGAATGCGACGAAATCGAAGCCGCCGCCCCCATGCACGACATCGGCAAGATCGGCATTCCCGACCTGATCCTGCTCAAACCCGGCCGGCATACGCCCGAGGAAACGGCGATCATGCGGCGTCACCCGCTGATCGGCCACGAAATTCTCGCCGACAGCCCGTCGCGCTACCTGCAGATGGGCGCCATCATCGCGCTCGGGCATCACGAAAAATACGATGGTAGCGGGTATCCGCAAGGTCTCGCCGGCGAAGCCATTCCCCTGGCGGCACGGATCGTCGCGGTTGCCGACGTGTTTGACGCGCTGACTTCCAAGCGTCCTTACAAGGGCGCCTGGTCGTTCCAGGAGGCGCTCGACTATATCCAGACACAAAGCGGCAGGCACTTCGACCCGGAATGCACGCGTGCCTTCGAACGACGGATCGACGCGGTGGCCGCGATCATGCGGGAACTGGGCGACGAACCCGAATAAGTCGACGACCATGGCGAAACCTTCGCTTCCCGCCTTCCTCCGGCGTCTGAAAGCACGTATCGGCGCGCGGCCGGACACCGAATTCCAGCAGGCAACGATCCGCTTTCTGATCGTTATCGGCTTTTATTTTTATTTTGCATTCAGTCCGCAGTTTCACGGCGAGCGGCTGGAGAGCCAGGTGCATATCCTGGGCCTGTCGCTCGGCGCAGTTTCCCTGTTCCTGCTCATCGGCACGCTGATCGATCCCGGTGTGTCGGTCGCGCGGCGGATCGTCGGCATGGTCCACGATTTTTCCGTGGCCACCTACATGCTCTCGATCTCCAACGAGACCGGTGCCCCCATCGTGGCCATCTATCTGTGGGTCACGCTCGGCAATGGCTTTCGCTACGGCATGCCCTACCTCCTCGCCTCGACGCTGGCATCGGCCATCGGCTTTGCAATCGTTTACCAGTTCAATGCATTCTGGCACCAACACGTGCCGCTGTGGTGGGGCATCTGGATCACCCTGTTGATTGTGCCCCTGTATTCCGCCAGTCTGCTCAGGCAACTGCATGGTGCAATCAGGCGCGAGCGCGAGGCGAGTCAGGCCAAGACCGCCTTTCTCGCCAACATGAGCCATGAATTGCGTACCCCGCTCAATGGCGTGATCGGCGTCGCCGAACTGCTGGTGGGCACCCGGCTCGACAAGGAACAGAAGGAATTCGCCCGGATCATTCAGGCATCGGCGCGCACCCTGCTGGAACTGATCGAAAACGTGCTCGACATCTCGCGCATCGAGGCCGGACGCCTGCCGACGAGCAGCGAGGACTTCGATCTGCACCGCCTGGTGAACGGCACCATCGCGATGCTGGAGACGCAGGCCCGGGGCAAGGGGCTGGTGCTTGCCGCGCACATCGCCCCGCAGACGCCTTTCTCGCTCCGTGGCGACAGCCGCCACCTGCGCCAGGTGCTCATCAACCTGGTCGGCAACGCGATCAAATTTACCGAGCACGGGCGGGTCGACGTCTACGTCCGCCCGGTTGGGCAGGAACACGTGCAGCGTTTGCGTTTCGAGGTCGTGGATACCGGAATCGGTATTCCCGAAGCCGCGCAGGCCGCCATCTTCGACAGCTTCACGCAGGCCGACCCTTCGATCACACGACGCTTCGGTGGCAGCGGCCTGGGAACCGCCATCGCCAAACAGCTGGTCGAAGCGCTCGGAGGCCAGATCGGCCTGCACAGCCGCGAGGGAGAAGGCTCGACCTTCTGGTTCGAGTTGCCGTTCGCGCTGCAGACCGGCTTTGCCCGGCCGGGCGAACATTTCGAAGCGTCGATGCGGGTGGCGCTATTGGCCGGAGCTGACCTGTCCGCCCGTTTGCAGGCCGCAATCCGGGGCTGGGGGGCCCAAGTCGCCGTGATCGACAACACCGCGCGTCTCGCCGCTGAATTGACCGCGCCCTCCGGTGGCATGCCTCCCTTCGGTGCCGTCGTCGTCGAGCGCAGCGTCCTGCCTGGCGAGCCCGGAACCTTCCTGCGTCTGCTGCGTGACGATCCAGGGCTTGCCAGCTTGCCTGTCATCCTGATCGAGTCCGATCCAGCCATGCCCGCGACACGCGATGCCCAATGGCTGCGCGAGGGCTATGCCTCGGTTCTGCGTACCCCCGTCAACACCACGCTGTTGTTCAATGCGATGCACGCTGTCGTCAGCCATGACATGCCGGACAACGTCGTTTCCCTGGGCAGTCGAATGCCAGCGCAGCCGGCCATGAAAAACGGGCTGCGCATTCTGGTGGCGGAAGATAATCCCGTGAACCAGCGTGTGATCCGCGGCCTGCTGGAACACGCCGGCCATAAGACCTGGCTCGCACGGGACGGGGAGGAGGCGCTGGCCATGCTAGACGCCGGCGAGCAGACCTACGATCTTGCCATTCTGGACATGCACATGCCTCGGCTTTCCGGCCCCGAAGTCGTACAACGCTGGCGTTTTCTGGAGCAGGGCCACCTGCCCGTCCTCATGCTGACCGCGGACGCGCGCATCGAAGCGCAATCGGCTTGCGAGGCCGCCGGGGTCGATGCTTTTCTGACCAAGCCCATCAACAGCCGAGAACTGTTCGACACCCTCGGGCGCATGATGGAAGGGGCCCCCGTTGGGGCGGCGCCCCCAGCGTCAGTCCCGACCAAGGGCGACGCGATCGTGCTCGACGAAAGCGTGCTCGACGAACTGGTACAGATCGGTGGTTCCGCCTTCGTCGACGATCTCCTGGACAGCTTTGCAAGCGACAGCAGCCGTTCTCTCGGCGTGGTCGAACAGTCCCTCGCGGCGCGTGACTTTGGCCGCTGGCGCGACCAGCTGCACATGCTCAAGGGAGGGGCGAGCGACGTCGGGGCCCGCCGGCTGGCAGACATCTGTGCCGAAGCCGAACGCATCCGTCCTTTCGAAATGACGTCGCCAGCCGCCAGCGCTATCCTCGATGCGGCGCGTGCCGCCCTCCAGGACGCACTGGCTGCGCTGGACGCCTATCGGGCCGACAGGCTACGCGCGGAGCGCGTGTGAGGCATTCACCGTGGTGCTGGCCGATTTGCCATCCTGACGACTCACCAGGCGTTCCATCATCCGCAAATCCCTGGGCTCCAGCCGCAGCGCGGCATCCACCCATATTTCGGTGATTCTTGCCAACTCATCGAAGGAGACCGGCTGGCTGACCTCGCGCGCAGCGCGCAAGGCGAGAATGCCGTTGCGAGCCTTGTCTTCCCGGCGCACATGCTCGTAAACCGCCGCCTCGCCCGCGCCGGTTTCCGCCAGAATATCCATCACCCCCATGTCGTACAGCTCTTCGGCGGGATAGAGCTTGCCGCTACGGATGATTTTCTCGGCGAGATGATGACCGACGCGGCGCCCCAGGAAGGTCATCGCCCCCATGCCGGGAAATAAATTGAACAGAATCTCGGGCAAACCCATTTTGGCGCCCCGCTCCGCGACCAGAACGTTTGCGGACAAGGCGCTCTCGAAGCCGCCGCCCAGCGCTTGCCCCTGCACCAGTGCGATGCTCGTCACCCCAGGCCGGTTCAGATGGCTGTGCATCGCGTAGGAACACTCGATGCAGGAAATCGCATAGCGCAGCAGCGCGTCGCGGTCATTGGCGGCGATGCACGTCATGAACAGGCCGAGATCGCCGCCGAGGCTGAAAATTTCTTCCCGTTTCGATGCCAGCACGAAGTATTTCACATCGTGGCTCTCCGGGTCATCGGCTTGCGCGACCATGGCATTGCCCCATGCCTGCAGCTCGCGCAGCAGCGTCGGCGTAAAACACGGGCGCGGTGACGCATGCATGTACCCCCAGGCGATCCGGTTGTGTGGATCGAAATAGGTGGTGAGCTGCGAATAGTCGGTTTGCTGCGGTGAAAGCGTCGTACGGACAGCCTGCAGATGCGCCATGAGAACCTCCTGTGTGAAATGTGCTGCGCTACAAGACATCGGGCAGCGTCAGGGAAGACTAGCGCGTGCAATCCGGCGGCTCAAGCAGCAAATTGTGATATTTGGCACGGTTCAATATCTGGGGGTGGCTGCATGGCCTCGACCGCCAGATCATGGGCTGCTCCCCGGCGTCAAAACGTCCAGAGCATGCGCAGGGCCAGCACGGCCAGCAGCAATGCGAAAACACGCTTCAGCCTGCGTACCGGCAACCGGTGCGTCGTGCGTGCGCCGAGCGGCGCGGTGAGCACGCTGCCCA
>CAZOVQ010000021.1:0-16311 GCA_964583195.1 uncultured Thiobacillus sp. | reverse complement strand
GGCCACCTGATCGAGCGCCGCCGCGCGATCGTCCGGCGAACGCGCCCAGGCGCAGGCGCAGGGCTGGCAGAAGCGTGCCCACAGGGTGGTGTCGAGGCTGGCGAAGGAGACGCCGCGGCGGAATTGCGCCAGACTCATGACAGCGTATTTCGCACGCACGGTTCGGCCGTCGATGCTGCCTTCGAAATAGCCGACGTTGGGCGGCAAAAGCCGATTGCCCAGCTGTGCCGCCTTCGACCCCGGCCAGGTCCAGACGCTATCGAGCAGGATGTAGAAATCGAGGACGCCGTCCAGCGTCCCGTCGCGCAGCGTCGAGCCGTAATACAGCACCGCGGCGGTGTTTGGCGCGCGCTGCGCCAGCCGTGCGGCCAGTGCCGTCACCGGCGGTGGAACGGGGCGCCGCCACTCGGCTTCGATCAGGTCGCGCGCAAGCGGGGCGGCTGTCCCGTTCATGCGGCCTCAGTGCGCCAGCCAGGAAACGAGCGGGCCGCGGCGGCGCGCCCAGCCCGCCTGCGCGATGCGTATGGCGTGCACGACGAGGCACAGGACGGTCCATACGGCGACGGTGAGGATGCCGAGATCGGGCCGGTCGCCCAGGGTGGCGGCGGTGAGGATCGCCAGATTGGGGTTGCGGCGCGCGGTGACGAGCCGGAACCGGCTGTCGAAGCGGCGCCAGACGTGCATGTCCATGCCGAACGCGGCCATGAAGACGCCTTCCTCGACCCGTTGCAGGACGTAGCCGGCGACGATGGCCGCGAGCGCCAGTCCTGCCGTATCCAGCGGCAGGCCGGCGGCGGGCAGACCGACGATCCAGGCCCACCACCAGAATGGTGGATGGACGAGGTCGATGCCGTGGTCGAAGACGTTGCCCCATTTCGTCGATTGCAGCGTGACGCGGGCGAGCTTGCCGTCGACCGTGTCGAGGAAGGTCATCAGCCAGGCCGCCACGAGCCCTGCGCCGTAGTGACCGTGCCAGAACAGCGCCATCGCCGCCAGCACCAGTCCGAAACTGGCGGCAGTGACCTGGTTCGGGGTGAGGCCAGTCTGGGCGCACCAGCGGGTCGCCACGCGCGCCGGCGCGGGCCAGACGTGGCGTGTGACGAAGTCGGTCACGCCCTTGTACGAAGCGCCGAAGATGCGGCGCTCGACCTCGGGCAGGGTGGCTTCGGCAAGTGGCATGAGGAAGGGCGGTTCGCGCTTGCGCAGGGCGTCATTGTAGTCGCCCGCAAGCGCGGCGGGGGCCACCGGGCGCTGACCTGGTGCCGCTTCGCCGCGTGCCAGCGCCGCCGCGGCTGTGTCGGCGTGCGCGCGGTCGACCAGGGCGGCGACGGCCGTGCCGTTGTCGGCGACGAGCACCTGGTCATCGTCGGCGGCGACGAGCCCGCGCACCAGAGCGTCGTGGTAGACCCAATCGGCGCGCAGCAGCAATACACGGTTCGCGCGTATCGCGCCGGCGCGCGCGAGCTGACGCGCGAGCCGCTCGCGCGAAGTGAGTCCCCAGATGCGCAAAGAGGAGTCGCCGACGAGACGGGCGCCGGACGGCAGGGTGTCGTGCAGGTTCATGCGGGACGGGCGGGGAAGGAGGGGGGCGGGTATGGCATAATCAGCGCGACCGGAAGCACGACCCAGCATTATCCAATGAAACCCTTCGTATTCGCGCATGTCTCGGATCTGCATCTGCCGTTCGAGCCGCGTCTGGCGGGGCGACAGCGGTTTTCCAAGCGTCAACTGAGCGTCTGGGCGTGGCGGCGGCGGCGCGCTTTCCAGCCGCCCGCCGTGGTCGAGGCACTGGTCGCCGACCTCAAGGCGCATGCGCTGGATCACATTGTGATCACTGGCGATGTGACCAATTTTTCGCTGCCCCGGGAATTCGAGCAGGCCAGCATCTGGCTGTCGGCGCTGGCGCCTGCCGCGCGCATTAGTCTCGTTCCCGGCAATCACGATGCGCTGGTAGAGGTGCCGCCCGCCGAAGGTCTGGAGCGCTGGGCCGCCTGGACGCGCGCCCCGGACGGCTGGCCTTACGTCCACGTCTGCGCAGAGGTGTCCCTGATCGGCCTGAACAGCGCGCGTCCGGACGCGCCGTTTCTGGCGCGCGGCCGCCTGGGCGCAGCGCAGCTCGCGCGACTGGCCGAGGTTCTGGAGAGCGAGCGCGCCGCCGGGCGGATCCGCGTGCTGGTGCTGCATCATCCGGTGGCCGAGGGCGCGATCGGCCGGCGCAAGGCGCTCGTCGACCGCGCGGCGCTGTGTGCGGTGCTGCGGCGGCACGGTGCGGAACTGGTGCTGCACGGCCACGCGCGCGACGCGCGCTTCGACGCCGTGGTCGGCCCCGGCATGGCGATTCCGTGTCTGGGCGTGCCGTCTTCCTCGGCCCTGCCCAATCCCGGCGACGAGGGCGCACGCTGGCACCGCCTGCGCATCGCCCGCGATGAACACGGTCGCGCCCGTGCCGAAGTCGCCGTCAGACGCTGGTCGGTCGGGGCGGCGGCCTTCGCCGATGCGGGACGCTACGTCCTGTCCCTGCCGTGAATCGTAGCCTGGAGCACGCATCATGATCCCCAATTCCACCGAGACGAAATTCGGCTACCCGGCAACGCTGATCGCGCAGACCAGCCACTGGACCGTGCTGTTGCGGCCCGCACAGCCGACGCTGGGCGCACTGGTGCTGGTCTGTCGCGAACCCGCCGGCGCGTTCTCCGAACTCAGTCCGGAGGCCTATGTCGACCTGCGCGCCGCGGTGCGGCGCATCGAGCGTGCCTTGAAGGAAGTCGTCGATTACGCGCGCATCAACTATCTCATGCTGATGATGGTCGACCGCGAGGTGCATTTCCACGTGCTGCCGCGTTACGAGGGCACGCGCACCTGGCAGGGGCAGATCTACCCGGACGCGGGCTGGCCCGGCCCGCCGGTGCTTGACGCGACTGGGCAGCCGGACACGGACGCGCGCGACGCGCTGGTCGAACGGCTGCGCGCAGCGTGGGAAGCCGCCGAAGACTGATGTCCGTGCCGGCCTTGCTGCCCGACCGTCTCGACCGCTATGTGCTGCGTCTGTTCGCCACGCCACTCATGTTGGCGCTGGCCGCGCTCCTGTTCGCGCTGATGCTCGAACGCCTGCTGCGCCTGTTCGATTTCGTCGCCGCGCGCGGCGCAGGCTTCGAACACGCATTCGCCATGGTCGACAACCTGGTGCCGCACTATCTCGGCATCGCCCTGCCGTTCGCGTTTGCGATCGCGATGTTCGCCTCCGTGTCGAGGCTGGGCGACAGCAGCGAACTCGACGTCGTGCTGAGTTCGGGCCGTTCGACCGTGCGGCTGGTGCTGCCGTTTTTCGGCGCGGCCTCGGCGCTCGTCGCGTTCAATCTGTATCTGTACGGATTCATGCAGCCAGTTGCGCGCTACGGCTATCACAGGGCGTATCACGAAGCGCAGCATACAGGCTGGGACGCACGCGTCGAAAACAACCGCTTCGCCAACGTCGGCGGCGGCTTCCGGCTGTCGGCCGAATCATCCGGCGCGGACGGGCGCCACCTCGAAGGCGTATTCGCGCAGCGCACCCTGGATGGCGTCGAGGAAATATTCGCCGCCCGCAAGGGCGTTCTCAAACCCGATGCGGACGGGCAACGTCTGACGATGACGATGCAAGGCGGGCTGATGCTCCGTATCCGGCCTGCGGTGGGTTACGACATCGGGCGCTTCACCGACGGCACGGCGTCGCTCGATTTCACCCCTGGCCCGCCGCCTTTCCGTGCGCGCGGCGAGTCCGCGCGCGAACTCACCCTGCCCGAACTGCGTCAGCGCATCGATGGCGCCGCCGCCGGCGTCCACCCGGCCGAATTCGCCGGCGAATGGCATGCGCGGATTGCGCGCGCGCTGGTGCCGTTGCTCCTGCCAGGGTGGATGGTGCCGCTGGGCATGGTGTCCAAGCGTGGCCGGCGTGTGTCTGGCATCGTCTTTGCCGCGCTCGCGGTTTTTACGCTCAACCATGCGCTCCAGTTCGGGGAAAGTCTGGTCGAAAGTGGCCGGGCCGCGCCTTTTGCCGGCATCTGGCTGCCGCTCGTCGTGTTCGCGGCAGGCGGCATCTGGCTGTTTCACGGCAGCCTGAAACGGCCGGGCGACAATGCGCTGACCCGTCTCCTGGCGGCCATCGAGCGGGTACTCGAAGGGTTCCGGCGCACGCGATGAAAGTACTTTACGGATATCTTCTCCGGCGCGTCGGCATGCAGATACTCGGAGTGCTGGTACTGCTCGCGGGCATGATGCAGGTGCTCGACCTGATGGATGTGACCACCGATGTGCTCGACCGTCAGCTCGGCGTCGCGGGGCTGCTGCGCTACGCCGTGCTGCGGCTGCCGGCCGAAGCTGCACTGGCCTTGCCCCTGTCGGTGTTGCTGGGCGCAATGTTGGCGTTTTACGTCATGGCGCGCAATCACGAAATCGTCGCGATCCGCTCCGCCGGTTTGAGCCTGATGCGGATACTGGGTGTCCTGCTGCCTTTGCCCATTCTGCTGGCGGTCGCGCAGTTCGCCGTCTCTGACCGGGTCGTGCCGGCCAGTGAAAAAGTGCTCAAGACCTGGTGGGACGCGCATGCGCCCGCCGGGCAGCAGCCCAAGGCGGCCTGGGTACAGACCGCCAGCGGGCCGTTGGCGTTCGACTGGGCGAGCCCGGACGGCAAGCGCCTGCGTGGGTTGCGGCTCTACCCGCGCGACGCGAACCACCAGACCGCCTCGCGCATCGCTGCGCGCGAGGCGGTCTGGTCGGACGGCGCCTGGCATCTTGAACAGGTCGAAACGCTGGAGATCGGCGACGACGGCCCGCACCGGACGACGCAGCCCATCGCCGTCTGGAAAGGGCAGTTGCGGCCTGCCGACGTGATGCAGGTCGATCAGGCGCGGCCCAGACTGTCGAGCATGACCCTGATCGACGTCATCGCCGGCGAACGGCCGGCGACGCAGCCACTCAGCTACTATCGGATGAGCCTGTACCACGCCTTCGCTGCACCGCTCGCGCCTTTCGTCATGCTGCTTCTGGCGCTGCCTCCGGCCCGGATGCTGACGCGCGGCGGCGGCAGCGACGCCGGCAGGTTGGTCGGCATGGGGCTCGTACTCGGGCTTGCCTATCTCCTGTGCGACGGCATGCTCGCCGCCCTTGGTGCAAGCGGCCGGATTCCCGCCCTAGCCGCGGCCCTTGCCGCGCCGCTGGGCTTCGCTGCACTGGGACTTCTACTTGTCAAGGCGTTGGATCGGACATGAATCTGTGGATAGACGTGGCGCGTCTTGCGACTGCAAAAGCGTTGTTCGGGATTGCGCCGCTGGAGCGGCTGCGGCGTGGAATCAGGCTTGCGGCGGGCGATACGGCGGTGCTGTCCGGCCCAGCCCCCGAGGCGGGTGCGTGGCACGAGGCGAAGCCCGAAGCGGACACCGCGCCGCTGGGAACCCGTCTGCGGGCGGCGCTGGCCGCCGCGCACGGCCCGCTGGTCGTGCTCGACGGCGGCAATGCGGTCGATCCACGGCTGATCCGTTTTCTGGGCGAACGGACGCATGCCGTGCTCGCTTCTCGCGGCACCGGCTCGCGCCGCGCCGTCGCGCTGTGTCTGGATGCCTCGGTGGCCGACGCGATTCCGCCCGACGCCGTCGACCTGCGCATGGTTGCAGACGCCCTCCTCGCGGCGGGACGGATCGCGCCGCTCGACGAAGCGGCATTTCCCGCCTTCATCGCCAAATTGCGCCGTTCATTGCCTTACTGGCTGTATGCCATCGAGGACGAGGCGACCCGGACCCGCCTCGAACGTCGCCTGTTCGACGAGAACTACAAGGGCTCGACCGACCTGCTGACGCGCTGGGTTTTCCCGCCGCTGGTGTGGCCGCTGACCTGCCTCGCCGCGCGCCTGCGCATATCGCCCAATGCCATCACCCTGCTGTCGGTCGGGTTCACGTTCGCGGCGGTTCCCCTGTGGATGCAGGGGCATTGGTTCTGGGGCTTCGTCTGTGCCTACGCCATGGCGGTGCTCGACAGCGTCGACGGCAAGCTGGCGCGTCTGACCCTGACCGATACCTCGCTCGGCAATGTGCTCGACCATGGACTCGATCTCGTGCATCCGCCCTTCTGGTATTTCGCCTGGGCCTGGGGACTGGGCGCGCGTTCACCGGACGACCCGTTGTTCGTGCTGGGCGTATTGCTGGTGACGTCCTACATCGGCGACCGCATCGTCCTCGGCGTGGCCAAGAAACGTCTGGGCTTCGGCCTGCACGCCGCCACGCCGCTGGATGGACGGGTGCGCAGCATCATCGCGCGCCGCAACATCCTGATGACCGTCATGGCGGCGGCCCTGCTTGCCGGTTTCGGCGTGGCAGGCCTGGTCGTCTCGACCGTCTGGCAGGCGCTGACGCTGCTCTGGCATAGCGTGCGCACGGCCCGGCTCGGATTTTTCCGGGCGGGGCGTGCAGAAATTGAATCCATGCAGGGGCTGTCCATCGTTCCGGTCGCATCGCGCGCCGAGATGAATCGTTTCATCGACCTGCCGACGCGTCTTTACGCCGACGACCCCAACTACGTCGCGCCCCTGCGCATGGAGCGCAAGCAGGCGCTGTCGCCGAAAACCAATCCCTATTTCCGGCACGCCGAGGCAAAATTCTGGCTGGCCGTGCGCGACGGCCGCGACGTCGGCCGCATCAGCGCCCAGATCGATGCGCTCGAAGCCGATGCCGGAACCGGCCATTTCGGCTTTCTCGCAGCTGAAGACGACCCTGAAGTCTTCGCCGCGCTCCTCGCCACCGCGGAAGCGTGGCTCGGCGCACGCGGCAAGACCCGGGTCACCGGCCCCTTCAGCCTGTCGATCAACGAGGAAACGGGGTTGCTCGTTGAAGGCTTCGACACCCCACCCATGCTGATGATGCCACACGACCCACCCTACGCGGGCGCGTGTGTCGAGGCGTGCGGATACTCGAAAATCAAGGACGTCTACGCCTACATCCATGACATCCGCAAGGATATGCCGCCGGCCGTGCGGCGCATGATCGACCGGCACAAACCCACGACCCTGACGACACGCACGCTCGACATGCGTCGCTACGACGCGGAATTCGAAGCCATCACCCGTATCTTCAACGATGCCTGGAGCGGCAACTGGGGCTTCATCCCCTTTACGGTCGAAGAAATCCGGCACATGGCGAAAAGCATGAAGCCCCTGATCCGGCCGGAATGGGTGTCCATCGTCGAATCGGACGGCGAGATGGTCGGTTTCGGCATCGCCCTGCCCAATCTCAATGAAATCATCGCCGACTTCGACGGCCGGCTTCTGCCCTTCAACTGGCTGAAACTGCTGCTCCGTCTCAAGCGCGGCACGCGCAGCGTGCGGGTGCCGCTCATGGGCGTGCGGCGGGGGTTCGCCAGCACCCTGGTCGGCGGCATGGTGCCCTTCCTCATCATCGATGGCATGCGCCGGGGCGGCCTGCCACGTGGTGTGATAGAGGCCGAACTGTCGTGGATACTCGAAGACAATGTGCCGATGCGGCGAATTCTGGAATCGTTCGGGGCAACGGCGTACAAGACTTACCGTATCTACGAAAAATGCCTGACGGCCTGACCGCGCTGGTTCTTGCCGGCGCCAGGCCGGGCGGCGATCCGCTCGCCGACTTCGCAGGGGTGAGCCACAAGGCGCTGATCGACATCCACGGCCTCGCTATGATCGAGCGCGTGATCCTGGCGCTGACGGCGAGCACGCGAGTGCAGCGCATCGTCGTCTCCATCGACCGCCCGGAAATCGTCGCAGGGCTGCCCGCCTTGCAGCAAGTGGCAGCCCATGGCAAAACGCTCGCGACGCGCTGCGCCGCATCCGGGCCCAGTGCCAGCGTCGCCGAGGCTTTGCTCGCCGAGGGTACGCCGCTCCTGGTCGTGACCGGCGACCATCCGCTGCTGCGTCCGGAATGGATCGAAACCCTGGTTGCGGCTTCGCCCGACTGGGCCGACGCGGTCGTCGCCCTGGCGCCGCGTGCCGCGGTGCTCGAAGCGGTGCCGGATACGCGGCGCACCTGGCTCGGTTTCGCCGAAGGTGCGTTTTCCGGGTGCAATCTGTTCCTGCTGCGCCGGCCTGCCGCGCGCGGTGTGGTCGAGCTGTGGCAGCGCGTCGAACAGGCGCGCAAGCGTCCGCTGCGGATGATCCTGTTTCTGGGAATCGGTTTTGGCCTGCGCTATCTGAGCGGACGTCTGAGTCTTGATGCGGCGCTGCTGCGCCTGGGGCGCCTGTCCGGGGCGAGGGTCGGCTGGGTGGCGCTCGACGACGGTCGTGCCGCGATCGATGTCGACAAACCGGACGACCTGGAAAAAGTCAGACGCCTGCTGGCGGAATAGGTACGCTGCCGTGACACGACGTCGCCGTTTCGCGCTGGCGCCAGGCTTCGGCCATGGCGCGGTAGCGTTCGAGGTCGGCGGGGAAATCCAGCTCACCCCATTGCAAGCCTTCGATCGAAACGGCGCGCACCTCCACCCCCGCGCGGGCCAGTCGGTCGATTGCCGACAGATACCAGCGCCCTGGCCCTTCGGGTGTGCGCATGGCGCGCTCGATTTCGTCGATGAAACAGGCCGCGCCCTCGGGCGCGAAGCGCAGGAAGCCGATGGACTCGCCCTGCGTATCCGGCGCGGCGAGGTGCTTGCCGATCGCCTTCAGCCGGTCGCCGTCGAGGCCGACTTTCATGTCGTCCGCGTCGTAGGCCGGCTTGCGGTCGATCGTCACCGTGATCGGCGCGGCGGGCGCGGCCAGCAGGCGCTGCGCGACGTTGGGCTCGAAAAGCGTGTCGCCGTTGAGAATGAGGCCTCCGCCGGCAAGCTCGGCGCGCGCCATCCAGCAGCTCGCCAGATTGTCGGCCAGCTTGTAGAAAGGGTTGTACAAGGTACGCACCCGCATGCCGGACGGTGCGTGGCAGGCCAGGGCGCGGTCGATCTCCACATCGCGAAAACCGGTGACGACGACCGCCTCGCGCACACCGGCAGCCAACAGCGCGCGCAATTGCCATTCCAGCAGGGTACGCCCCCCCAGATCGAGCAGAGCCTTCGGTAGATTTTCGGTATGCGGCAGGAGGCGACTTCCCTGACCGGCACTCAGAATGATGACCTTGAGCGGGGTTGCCTGCGGGTTTGCCTGATTGTCCACGGATCGGTCCTGTAAAATATGTGCTATTTTACAACAGCGTTGCGGTGGCGCATAATGCGTGGGGTCTTCCTGAAAACTCTATATTAAACAATTTGTTATGAATTAAATTTGGCGCCTGTCCGACTCCTGGCTGGAGAAAGATTACCCGCGTCAGGCACGGGGGTGCGTTCGAAGTGATATATTAATTACACGTACACGGGCGGCACAAATGAAGTATTGCTTATAATTCTAGACCGGTTGATCCGAAAGAAAGTTGGTCCGGCGCCGACTGGTTCGAGCCAGGTTTTGGGCGCAGGGCGGCTGTAGCGGATCGGGGCTGTCGGAAGGGACGATTCGGCGCTTTTTTGTTATAAGGAAACCCGCGCGGCGCGGGCGTAAGGTTTCCGGGGATTCATAGACCAAGCACAATGGCTGATATCGCTAGCATTTTACCTACGCCTACTGGAAGTGGGCTTCCCTTGAAGAGGGCAGGTTTCAGCACGCTCGTCGAGGCGCTGGATTACGCTGCCGAAGGGGATACCGGTTTCAATTACTACGATGCGCGCGGCGAGCTGTCGGTCGCGCTGCCGTATCGCGCATTGCGCGACCAGGCGCTGGCGCTGGCGCTGCGCCTGAGCAGGTTTGCGCGCGGAAGCCGGATCGCGTTGGTGGCGCACACCCATCCCGATTTCGCGGCGATGTTCTACGCCTGCCAGTACGCGGCTCTGGTGCCCGTCCCCCTGCCGGCCGCCGTGCATCTGGGTGGGCGCGAAAGTTATGTTCGCCATCTGCGCAAGATGCTTCAGGACTGCCAGGCCGTGGGGGCCTTCGCTCCATCTGAATTCGTCGAACTGCTGCGAGAAGCGGCGGCCGGGCTGCCGGTTGCGTTGGCAGGCACCCGCGCGGATTTCATGGCGCTGGAGCCGGCCGCCGAACTGCCGCCCGCGCCAAGGTCTACGGAGCTGGCCTACCTGCAATATACGTCGGGCAGTACGCGCTTTCCGCGCGGGACCATGATTACCCAGTCGGCCGTGATGCACAATCTGGAAGCGATTTTCAATCACGGCTTCCTGCTGCGCGAGGACGATCGATTCTGTTCCTGGTTACCTTACTACCATGACATGGGGCTGGTCGGCATCGTGCTGGGCTGTGTCGCCACGCAGCGGTCGGTGGATTATCTCGCTACCCGCGAATTCGCCATGCGTCCGCGGTTGTGGCTGCGTCTGATTTCGCGCAATCGTGCCACCATCTCCTTCAGCCCGCCCTTCGGCTATGCCCTGTGCGCGCGTCGTTTGCGGCAGAAGGACGCCGAGGCGCTGGATCTCTCGGCCTGGCGTGTCGCAGGCGTCGGCGCGGAAATGATCCATCTGGAATGGCTGCAGAATTTTGCCGAGACGCTTGCCTCCGCCGGTTTCAGGGCGGAAGCCTTTCTGCCCAGTTACGGCATGGCTGAATGTGCGCTCGGTATCGGTTTTGCGCCGATGGGCGAGGGCGCGCGCATCGACTACGTGGACGGCGACCATCTGTCCGCGCACGGCGAGGCGTTGCCGGCACGGGACGCTGCCAAGCGCAGGGGCTATATCGACTGCGGCAAGCCGTTGCCCAGCTTCGAAGTCGAGATACGCGACGAAGCGGGCCGGCTGCTGCCGGATCGCCGCTGCGGCCGCATCTTCCTGCGTGGTCCGAGCGTGATGTCCGGCTATTTCGGCAACCCCGAAGCTACGCGCGAGGTGCTCTCGGAGGACGGCTGGCTCAATACCGGCGACTTGGGATACTGGGTCGAAGGGCATCTGCACGTCACCGGGCGCGCGAAGGATTTGCTCATTATCAATGGCCGCAACATCTGGCCACAGGACATCGAATTGCTTGCCGAACAACAGCCTGAAATTCGACCGATGGATACCTCGGCGTTCTCGATTGAAAACGAGGACGGGGGCGAAACTGCCGTCCTCGTCGTGCAGTGCCGGGAGTCGGAACCCAAAGCGTTGGTGTCGCTGGTTGAGCGGTTGCAGGCGTCCATTCAGGCCGAATTCGGCATGCATTGCCTGATCGAACTGGTTCCTTCACACACACTGCCGCGCACGTCCTCGGGCAAGTTGTCGCGCAGCACGGCGCGCAAGGAATTCATCGAGCGCCGTCGTTCCGGGCGAGCGCTGGTAGACGTCGACCTGCTGCGTACTGCCTCAATGGCAGCCTGACGCCGTCCTGCCCGCTGTCACGGGCGCGCCGGGCGGGCGGCCTGCCTGTAAAACCTCTGGAAGGAATATCGATGACGGACAAGTACGCGCGCGCCGAACAGGCTGTGCGTGAGGCCTTGCGCGTGGTGAAGCCGAATGCGAAGGCGCCGGAACCCGACACCGAACTGATGCGGGAATTCGGCCTGGATTCACTGCAGGTCATGGACATGGTGCTGGAAATCGAGGATGGACTGGACATCTCGGTTCCGGTCGAGACGCTCGCCGATGCGCGGACTTTCGCGCAACTGTGTCAGGGTATCGCGCGTCTGCTCGGAGACGCTGCATGAGTCTGTTCGACAAATTCATGCCTCTTGATGCGCTGAAAAAGGATCTGGCACGCATGGGCGATCTGCCACCGGTGGCAACGCCCATGGGGGTCATCCGCTCAGCGACCGAGGCCGTCATCGGCGAGCGCCGCACAGTGCTCGCCGGCACCAACAATTATCTCGGCCTGACATTCGACGCCGAATGCCAGGCAGCCGCGATCAAGGCCATCGAAACGCAAGGCACGGGCACGACGGGCTCGCGCATGGCCAGCGGCAACTACGCCGGGCACCGCGACCTCGAACAGGCGCTGGCGGAGGCTTTCGGCTGGCTGGCCGCCGTCGTCTTCTCGACGGGTTACCAGGCCAATCTAGGCGCAATCTCAGTGCTGGCCGGCGCGGGCGATTTCCTGCTCATCGATGCGGACAGTCATGCCAGCATTCACGACGCCTGCCGGCTCAGCCTGGCGACGACGATCCGCTTCCGTCACAACGATCCAGTCGATCTCGAGCGCAGACTCACCCGCCTAGGCGCCGACGCAAAGCGCACGCTGGTGGTGGTGGAAAGCCTCTACAGTACGCTGGGCGATCGCGCGCCGCTGGCCGAAATCGTCGCCGCCTGCAAGCGCCACGGTGCCTGGCTCATGGTCGACGAAGCGCACGCCTTCGGCATTTTCGGCGAACGCGGCCTAGGTCTGTGCGAACAGGCGGGCGTGCTCGACCAGATCGATTTCGTCGTCAGCACCTTTTCCAAGAGTCTGGGCGGCGTCGGCGGTTTCTGCGTCAGCCGCCACGCTGAATTCGACCTCATCCGCATGGCGAGCCGGCCCTATATCTTCACCGCCTCGCTGCCCCCCGCGGTGATCGCGGCCACGCGCCAGGCCCTGCGGCGGGTGCTGGCCGGGGGCGACCTGCGCGCGCGGCTCTGGCGGCATGTTGACCGGCTGTATGCCGAACTCGCACGGCTCGGCTATCGTACTGGGTCTCAGGTTCCCGGCCCGGTGGCGGCGCTGGTGTTCGCGACGCGCGAGGAAGCGATGGCGCACTGGCACGGTCTGCTCGACGCCGGGGTGTACACCAACCTGATGATTCCGCCAGCAACGCCCAGCGGTTTGAACATCGTGCGCATCAGCCTCTCCGCGGCGCACAGCGACGAGGACATGGCACATATCGTCCGGGCGCTGGAAGCCCTTTCCCGGGAAAACGGCGTGGTCGTGGCGGATCAAGCCACGCGCACGTGACGTCCGCTGCCGCGCAGGGCGGACAGCCGCCCTGCCTCATCGTCAATCCGAAAAGCTTCCGTGCATCGCGGCACGGGCTGGCCGCGCGGGCTGCTTTGCTCGCCGCGACTTACGGGGCCGACCTCGTCGAAGCCGATCGCCCGGCCGACATCCTCGCCGGACTCGATGCGGCACTCGCCCGCGGCCGGCGGCGCGTCGTCATCCTGTCCGGAGACGGCACGGTGCAGACCATCGTCGATCATCTTGCCCGCATGCCCGAGGCGGAACTGCCGCAACTCGTCGTGCTGGGCGGTGGCCGGACCAACCTGACGGCTACCGACCTCGGCGGCACCGGGGGGGTGCTGGCAAAGCTCGAATCGGTGTTGGCGCGCTGCCGCGACGGCGGAAGTTTCACGCAGACCGAACGCCATCTGCTGGCAGTGGAGCAGGCGCCGGCGCCGACCCGGCACGGATTCTTCGTCGCCGGCGGGCTGATCGACGATGCGATTCGCGGCTGCCATCGCTACCGCGCAGCCGGCAGCGGCATTCTGCGCACGGGTGCGGCGAGCACCGCCTGGTATCTGCTGCGCGAATCCATGCTCGGTCTCGTCGGCCGCGCCTCGCTGAAAAGTCCGGCACTCGCGGTACGGGCGGGCGAAATCGGCAGCCTCGACTGCCCGGCGCGCGTACTGATCGCGACCACGCTCGCGCACCGGAATGGCTGGTTCGACCCCTACGCGGCGCGCGGCGCCGGGCCGCTGCGCCTGACCGTGGCCTGCGCCCGCGCCCGCGCCTTCTGGCGTCGTCTGCCACACCTCGCGATGGGCCGTTTCAGCGAGGCGATGCGACCTGAAACCGGCTATCTCAGCGGTCGTTGCACCCGGGTCGAACTGCTCGGGCTGCGTGGCTATGCACTCGACGGCGAGGAGTTTGACACCGACCCGACGCGTCCGGTTGCGATCCTCGGCGGCCCGCGCATCGGATTCCTGCTGCCATGAAACTGTCGGCTGCCCGATTGTTGACGCCGCGTCACAGCAAGCGCGACGGGGTCGGCATGCTGATGGCCTATGTGCGCGCCTACCCCGGGCGCAGCGCCACCGCCATGCTGGCCGTGTTTGTCGCCGGCCTGCTCGACGGTCTGGGGCTGTCGATGCTGCTGTCGATGCTGACCTTGGCGAGCAAGAATATGGCGACCGAGACCCCCTCGCTTCCGGAACGTCTGGCGATCAGGGTCGCAGAAATGCTCGGCCTTCAGCCCACTGCGATGACGCTGCTGATTCTGGCCATCGTGCTGATTACTTTCAAGGCGATATTGACCCTGCTGGCGAATCGCCAGGTCGGCTATACGGTCGCCTACATCGCGACCAACCTGCGACTGGGGCTGATCCGCGCCGTCATGGACGCCCGCTGGAGCCATTACCTGCAACAATCCGCCGGCCGTTTGTCGAACGCCGTGGCCTCCGAGGCGCAGCGCGCATCCGAAGCTTTCCAGCATGGTTCCGAGATGATGGCGTTGCTGCTCAACTCGGTCATCTATCTGGGGATCGCGCTCTCGATTTCCGCTCCGGCCGGGCTTGCGGCCATCGTCGCGGGCGGGGTGCTGCTGCTGTTGCTGCAAT
This sequence comes from uncultured Thiobacillus sp., assembly GCA_964583195.1. Classification (GTDB taxonomy): domain Bacteria; phylum Pseudomonadota; class Gammaproteobacteria; order Burkholderiales; family Thiobacillaceae; genus Thiobacillus. The sequence continues at coordinate 1,851 of CAZOVQ010000021.1, read as the reverse complement.
CGCTGATCCGTTATGCGCGTCGTGCCGGACAAAACCAGACCGACCTCCTGATGTCGCTAGTGACCGTGATCGGCGCGCAGCTCGCCGCGGCCAAACCGCTGAAGGCGATGGCGCGCGAGGCGCACGTCGATGCGCTCCTGGTCGATCAGATGCGCCGCCTGAAGCGTGCATTGCGGCAGCAGGTCTACAGCAAGGAAGCGCTCACTGCCCTGCTCGAGCCGCTGTTGGCGATCATGGTGGGTCTGGGCTTCTTCTTCAGTCTGGTCGTGCTGAAAATGCCGATTACCCTGGTGCTGCTTCTGGTGTTCCTGCTCGGCCGCGTGGTCGGTTATCTGTCGAAGGCGTTGCGCGCCTACCAGCACGTAGTCCTGCGCGAAAGCGCCTACTGGTCATTGATCGACGCCATCGAAAAGGCGCACGCCCTGCGCGAACCGCACGGCGGCGAGCGGCGCGTCGCCCTGACGCGTGAAATCCGTTTCGAGGCGGCGAGTTTCAGCCACGGCGGCCAGAACACGCTCGACCGGCAGTCGTTCACGATCGACGCCGGCATACTCACCGCGGTTGTCGGCCCCTCGGGCAGCGGCAAGACCACGCTGCTCGATCTCGTCGTCGGCCTGCTGCATCCGACCGAAGGTCGAATTCTTGTCGACGGCGTGCCCATGGACGAACTCGACATGCGCGCCTGGCGCGGCCAGATCGGTTATGTCCCGCAGGAATCCGCCATGGTCGATGAATCGGTGGCGTTCAATCTGACGCTGGGCGAAAACTTGCCTGAAGCGGCGATCCGCGAGGCGCTCAGGAAAGCCGACGCGCTCGAATTCGTCGACGCCCTGCCCGAAGGCATGCATACCCGGATCGGTGAAAATGGCTCGCGGCTGTCCGGCGGCCAGCGCCAGCGGCTCGCCATCGCGCGCGCGCTCATCCACGAGCCGCGGCTGCTGATCCTAGACGAGGCGACCAGCAATCTCGATCCCGAGGCGCAAAGCGCAGTGATCGAGACTATCCGCCATCTCAAGGGCAAGCTGACCATGATCGCGGTTGCGCACCAGGGACGGCTGATCGAAGCGGCCGACTGCATCTATCATCTGTCCGGCGGGAAAATCACCAAGCACAAAACCGGTTCAGCCTGAAGCCGTGAGTGCTTAGAAACCCCGCGCAAGCACGCTAGAATCGCGGTTTCCCGACCCGCAGTCCATACGCCGTGAAACCCACCTTCCAGGACATCATTCTCACCCTGCAGCGCTACTGGGCCGAGCGCGGCTGTGCGCTCCTGCAGCCCTACGACATGGAAGTGGGGGCGGGCACCTCGCACACCGCCACCTTCCTGCGCGCGCTGGGGCCGGAGCCGTGGAAGGCGGCCTACGTGCAGCCCAGCCGCCGGCCCAAGGACGGCCGCTACGGCGACAACCCCAATCGCTTGCAGCACTACTACCAGTTTCAGGTGGTGCTCAAACCCGCGCCGGCCGACATTCTGGAGCTGTATCTCGGTTCGCTCGAAGCGCTGGGTTTCGATCTGAAAAAGAACGACGTGCGCTTCGTCGAGGACGACTGGGAGAACCCCACGCTCGGTGCCTGGGGGCTGGGCTGGGAAGTGTGGCTGAACGGCATGGAGGTCACGCAGTTCACCTATTTCCAGCAGGTCGGCGGCATCGACGTGAAGCCCATCACCGGTGAAATCACCTACGGCCTCGAACGCCTGGCGATGTACCTGCAGGGCGTGGAAAGCGTGTACGACCTGGTGTGGACCGAGGGGCTGACCTACCGCGACGTTTACCACCAGAACGAGTTCGAGCAGTCTACCTACAACTTCGAACACAGCGACGTCGACTTCCTGCTCACCGCCTTCGGCGC